>NZ_DAHVHV010000056.1:0-12604 GCF_027317285.1 Ferrovum sp.
TCGTCGTCTTCAATCTCCATGACGACAATATACCACCCCCTGTTTATTTGTTACAGTAATTTCTTAACGACTCCTAATGTTCAAAACATGAATACAGATTATGAGAACGCCGCCCTCACGCCCTGTACCCGCCCACCATCTTATATCATCCCCCCACCCCATGCTACAATCCCCCCTGAAAATGTGATTGGTTTCACATTTGGGGTGCCCGAATCGTGAGTCCACGAAGAGGGTGAAACGGGAAACAGGTGCAAACCCTGTGCTGCCCCCGCAACGGTAAGTTTCGACGGCTTCACCCCCATGTCACTGGTCCTGTTGGTTGGCGCCGCAGAACCGGGAAGACGGTGAAGTGAGGAAACAAGCCCGGAGACCGGCCCCACGCACCAAGTCGCCAGATATCCTGGCGCATCGGAAATACTGCGGGGAGGCAGTGTTCATGCTGATGATGTCATTTCAACCGGCGGCTCATGGGGCTTTTCGTTCCCCGGCTTTTCCCTGCACGCTCGAGGGAGACTCTTCCCCGGACCGGGAATTTTTTTCCATGAGGCTTCCAAATGAGTGAAGAAAGCGAGCGTTCTCAGCGTCATACGGAACGCATGGCCCGAAAGAAAGCCGTGGTGGATGCCGCCATTGCCCGCGCCAGCGAACAGCGCGGGGTGTTTCTGGTCCTGACCGGGAACGGCAAGGGCAAGTCCAGTTCGGCCTTCGGCATGGTCGCCCGGGCTCTGGGCCATGGAATGACAGTGTCCGTGTTCCAGTTCATCAAGGGAAAAGGCGATACGGGCGAGCAGACCTTCTTCCAGCGCCAGCCAAACCTTCGATGGGAACAATGCGGAGAAGGCTTTACCTGGGAAACCCAGAGTCGGGAACGGGATATTGCCGCGGCTCGGGCAGGCTGGGACAAGGCACGCGCGGCCCTGAGCGACCCGGCCGTCCATCTGGTGGTCCTGGACGAAATGACCTATCTGTTCAAGTATGGATACCTGCCGCTGGAAGAAGTCCTGTCCGCCCTTGCTTCCCGACCGGCCCATCAGCATGTGGTGGTGACGGGGCGCGCGGCGCCTGATGCCCTGTGTGCGGCTGCGGACACGGTCAGCGAAATTGCCGACATCAAGCATGCCTTTCGTGCGGGCATCATGGCGCAACCGGGGATCGACCTCTAGGCCATGACCCGCGCCCTGTTCATTGCCGCACCCGCCTCCGGTCAAGGAAAAACCCTGATCACGGCCGCCCTGGCCTGGCACCACCGCCAGGCAGGGCAACGGGTACGGGTATTCAAAACCGGTCCGGATTTTCTGGATCCGATGATCCTGAGCGAGGCCAGCGGACATCCCGCAATCAACCTCGACCTCTTCATGATGGGAGAGGAAGAATGCCGTCAACAGGTGGCAGAAGCAGCCCAGGATGCCGACCTGATTCTGGTGGAAGGGGTCATGGGCCTGTTCGACGGCACCCCTTCCTCGGCGGACCTCGCCGCACTCCTCGGGCTTCCGGTGCTGATGGTCATGGATGCCTCGGCCATGGCCCAGACCTTTGGCGCCCTGGCCCTGGGGCTGAGCAACTATGACACACGTCTCGATTTTGTCGGCGTGCTGGCCAACCGTGTGGGGAGTCCCCGCCACGCCCGGTTGCTGGCTTCCAGTTTGCCCGACTCCCTCGCCTGGTGGGGTTCCATTTCGCGCGACCCTGCCCTGACCCTGCCGGAACGTCACCTCGGACTGGTACAAGCCGCCGAATTGCCTGACCTGGAAGCGCGCCTCGCCCACGCCGCCCTGGCTCTTCCCGAGACCTTGCGCTGCTTCGACGAGTTGCCTTCCATGACCTTCCCGTCCCCCACCCCGTCGGCTCCGCCCGAGCCCTGGCTGGATGGCCTGCGCGTTGCC
Organism: Ferrovum sp.; assembly: GCF_027317285.1. Classification (NCBI taxonomy): domain Bacteria; kingdom Pseudomonadati; phylum Pseudomonadota; class Betaproteobacteria; order Ferrovales; family Ferrovaceae; genus Ferrovum; species Ferrovum sp. The sequence goes on from NZ_DAHVHV010000056.1 coordinate 1,884, forward strand.
ATCGCCCGGGACCACGCCTTTTCCTTCCTGTATCCCGCCAACCTCGCGCTGCTGCGCACCCTGGGTGCGCAGTTATCCTTTTTTTCACCGCTGCAGGGAGACCGCCTGCCCCCCTGCGATGCGCTGTGGTTACCCGGCGGGTATCCTGAGTTACATCTGAAGTCTCTCGCCGCCCATGCCCACTGCATGACCGCCATCCGTCACCACCATGAGGCCGGCAAACCCATCCTGGCGGAGTGCGGTGGCATGACCTACCTGACGCAACGACTGATCTCGAAGGAAGGGGCCCAGGCCGACCTGGTGGGCCTCATTCCCGGCACGGCCACCGTTCAACCCCGCCTGGCTGGCCTGGGCCTGCAAACCCTGCAGACCCCTCAGGGAGAACTGCGCGGCCATACTTTTCATTACTCTCGCCTCGAGACGACGTTGCCGCCCACCACGCATGCCCGGAATGCCCAACAGGAGGAAGGAGAAGCGGTGTACTGCAAGAATGGCCTGACGGCCACCTATCTGCACAGTTATTTTCCTTCCAACCCACGCGCAGCCGCGCAATTTTTTCTGGGAAATGCCCTATGACTCCCGTCTCGCCCCCGTGTGAAGATACCCTTCCGGCCCACGCCTATACGCCGACCGAACGGGAAGCGCTCTGGCGTGCCCTGCGCGAACGTCGCGACATGCGTCATTTTTTGCCCGACCCATTGCCTGCCGGATTACTCGAACGTCTGGTGGAAGCCGCCCACCTCGCCCCCTCCGTGGGCTATATGCAGCCCTGGCGCTTCATTCGCATCACGGACCCTGCCCAGCGCCAGAACATCCGGCAACTGGTGGAAGCAGAACGCCTGGCCACGGCCCAGGCCCTGCCCTCCCGTACCGAGGATTTTCTGAAAGTGAAGGTAGAAGGTCTGAGGGAATGCGCCGAGGTTCTGGCGGTCGTGCTGATGCCCGAACGGGAACGACACCTGTTTGGGCGCCGCACCCTGCCCGACATGGATCTTGCCTCGGTGGGCTGCGCCATCCAGAACATGTGGCTGGCCGCCCGCGCGGAAGGCATCGGCCTGGGATGGGTCTCCTTCTTTGAGCCGGATGCCCTCGCCCAACTCCTGGCTTTGCCCCCCGGATCTCGCCCCGTCGCCCTGTTATGCATTGGACAGGTCCGCGAATTTTATGCGCGTCCCCTGCTGGAAAGCTCGGGTTGGGGACAACGTTTGCGCCTCGATGAAGTTCTCTTTGAAAACCACTGGCCCGCCGGCGTGGGGGGAACCCCTCCCGCGTATTGATCCATGATGCCCAATCTTCTGAGTCACCCCTCCTCCCTGATGGCAGGGGCTCTCGTTCTCGACGGTCTGCTGGGGGAGCCGAGGCGCTGGCATCCCCTGGTGGGGTTTGGCCGCTGGGCGGCGTGGGTGGAACGCCACACCTATGCCCCCAGCCGTGTGCGGGGCGTATTCACCCTGGCCATGACCCTTGCACCGCCCGTTGGCATCAGCCTGATCCTGAGCCATCTCGCCCATGGATGGGGCACTGCCTTCTCCCTTTGGGCACTCTACTTCGCCCTTGGCTTACGCAGTCTGCACGACCATGTTCGTCCCATTTGCCAGGCCCTCGACCGTCAGGACGAAAAGGCGGCGCGACAGGCCACGGCAGCCATCGTCAGCCGGGATGAAGCGACCCTGTCGATTCTTCCGGCCACTTGCGAATCGGTTCTGGAGAATGGGAACGATGGGGTCTTCGGGGCTCTGTTCTGGTTCTGGTTGGGCGGTGCGCCCGGGGTGATTCTCTACCGCCTGGCCAATACCCTGGATGCCACCTGGGGCTACAAGTCGATGCGTTATCGACACTTTGGCTGGGCAACGGCCCGTTTCGATGACCTCCTCAACTGGGCACCGGCCCGTCTCACCGCCTTTACCTACGCCGTGCTGGGCAAATTCCGTCATGCACTCGCCTGCTGGTCCCGACAAGCCCCCCGCTGGGACAGCCCCAACGCAGGACCGGTCATGGCTTCCGGTGCAGGAGCGTTGCGCATCCGGTTGGGCGGGTGGGCCTGCTATGGGGGGGAATGGCATGAACGCCCCCCGTTGGGCTGCGGACGCCCACCACAACGCGGCGACATCGACCGCAGTCTGGCGCTCGTGCGCCACGGCGCCATCCTCTGGGCCCTCCTGGCCATGGTCGTGACCTGGGTGCCCCCACTTTGGTCACTGTCGTCCCATGCTTGAACATGGCGGAGATCTGACTCTGGCGATTCAGCGCTTCGGGCGTCCCGCCGGGCGCTGGCTCGACCTGTCCACCGGGATCAACCCCCACGCCTGGCCGGTCCCTCCCGTTCCGGAGGAGCAGTGGCACGCCCTGCCGGGCGCGGACGATGGCCTGAAGAGCGCGGCCTGTCAGCATTTCGGATTCCCCCAGGGGTTGCCCGTTGCAGGGACGCAAGCCGCCCTGCAGATGCTCCCCACCCTGCGCCCCCGCAGTCGCGTCGCCATACAGCCCCTCACCTATGCCGAACACGCAGCCTGCTGGACCAGACAGGGCCATGAGGTCGTTCCCTGGAGTGCGGGACAGGATTTATCCTCCATCGATGTCCTGGTGGTGGTCAACCCCAACAATCCCACCGGCGAAGTGACCCCACTGCACAAGTTATGGGCCTGGCATGCCGAACTTGCGGCGCACGGAGGCTGGCTGATCGTGGATGAGGCCTTTATGGATGCAACGCCGACGGACAGCCTGCTCTCCACGCTTCCCGGGTTCGCCCGAAAGGAACTGCCGCCGGGTTTGATCGTGCTGCGCGGGCTGGGCAAATTTTTTGGCCTGGCAGGTGCCCGTGTCGGCTTTGTCGGCGCCTCCCCCTCACTGCTCGAGGTGCTGGAGGATGCGCTGGGTCCCTGGACGATTTCCGGCCCCTCCCGATGGCTGGCCATCCAGGCTTTGCGCGATGTTTCATGGCAGGAATCGATGAGGCATAAACTGATCCGGGAAAGTGAGCGCCTGCGTGAATTACTGACCCGCAGTCAGTTTCCACCCCAGGGAGGCACCGCACTGTTCCAATGGGTCATGGCCTCCCAGGCACAGCCCCTGCAGGACCATCTGGCCCATCAAGGCATCTGGGTGCGGCACTTCCCGAAAAATTACGGACTGCGCTTCGGACTGCCCGGAAACGAGTTGGCATGGCAACATCTGGCCAAGGGACTTTCAAGTTTCAAGCACGGAACCGGAATGTCATGACCCGTGCCCACTCCCTGATGATTCAGGGCACCACCTCCGATGCGGGCAAAAGTACGGTGGTTGCCGCGCTGGGACGCTGGCTGAAACGCCAGGGCGTTTCCGTGGCCCCTTTCAAGCCCCAGAACATGGCCCTCAACAGCGCCGTCACGGCGGCAGGAGGCGAAATCGGCAGGGCCCAGGAACTTCAGGCCCTCGCCTGCGGGATCCCTTCTCATGTCGACATGAACCCCGTTCTTCTCAAACCCGTCACCGATCAGGGCGCACAAGTCATTGTCCTGGGAAAAGTGGCGGCGCATTTGAAAGCGGGAGCCTACCAGAACTACAAGGCCGAACTTCTCCCCATCGTATTGGCGGCGCATGAACGTCTCGCACAGCAACATCGGGTGGTTCTGGTGGAGGGAGCGGGCTCCCCTGCAGAAATCAATCTCAGGGAAAATGACATCGCGAACATGGGGTTTGCCGAAGCCGCAGATTGCCCGGTCCTGTTGGTGGCCGACATCGACCGGGGCGGAGTCTTTGCCCACCTGATCGGAACCCTGGCCCTCCTCGCACCCGCGGAACGGGCACGCGTCAAAGGGTTCATCATCAACCGGTTCCGTGGCGACCTGACCCTCCTGAAGCCCGGTCTGGACTGGCTGGAACGGGAAACGGGATTGCCCGTCCTGGGGGTCCTCCCTTACCTGCCCGATCTCACCCTGGATGCAGAGGACGCCCTGCCCACATCGGAACGCGCCCGGGGTTCCGGAGGACGCATCATCGTCCCCGCCTTCCCGCGTATTTCCAATGCCACGGATTTTGACGCATTACGTCTGCTGCCGGACCTGAACCTGCATTTCATCGGGGCGGGGCAACCCTTTCCCGCAGCAGACCTGATCTGCCTGCCCGGTTCAAAAGCCGTGGCGGCGGATCTGGCCTGGTTCCGCGCCCAGGGTTGGGCATCGAAACTGCATCATCATCTGCGCTATGGAGGCAAAGTCATCGGGATCTGTGGTGGCCTTCAGATGCTGGGGAAAGCCCTTCACGACCCCCTGGGACTGGAAGGAAGCGCGGGGTCCAGCCCCGGCTTGGGTCTGCTGGATCTGGAAACCACCCTGGGCCCCCACAAGATCCTCCGTCACCGGACCGGATACTGTACCTGGGCACCCAGGGTTCCCGTAGAGGGATATGAAATTCACGCGGGCACCAGCCACGGCCCGGCATTGGAAAGACCCGCCTTCCTTCTGGGCGGAGACACTCCCCACGCGCCGGATCCCGCACCGAATCCCCCACACCTCGAAGGGGAGGGAACCCTCAGCGCGGACGGTCAACTCCTCGGCACTTACCTGCACGGACTGTTCGACCACCCCGATGCGCGACGGGCACTTCTGAACTGGGCAGGGCTGAATGCTCCGGAAACGGCGCCCAGTCGCCAGGAAAAGCGCCACAACGACCTGGAGCGCCTCGCCGACCTGATCGCCCTCCACTGCGACACCCATCGCCTCAATGCCCTGCTTGGAAGGTGAGAGTCCCTCGATTCAAGGTTTGGTGCAACAGGTCTTGATCCCAAGGAGGCGATAGGCCGGACACCAGCCAATGGCCCCCGTCAGGAGCGGAACCACCCCGATCCATCCCCATACGCCCACCGTATGCGTGGCAGCCAGGCCGATCAACACCAACCCTACCACGATCCGTAACACCCGATCCATTCCACCAACATTGCGATTGCACATAATCCCTCCCTTTCACGACAATCCACTATACACCCTTAACCGGCGGCCCCCCTCCCAACGGTAAAACTCCTCTGTGCGATCATCCAGCGAAGTTGGGAATGGCTACCGGGAAATTGACCCTGCGAATTAAGTCCGATTTAATCCTGCTGAAATAGAATGGACCGACAATATGAGATCCGTGCCCTGCAACGGCCGGAACCCAGGAGGCCACCGTGATTCCCGTTATTTTCAAACGCACCGCCCAGTCCAAAACTGCCCCCACTTCGAAAAATCCGTTGCGGCGAGGCACCCACCCCTCTCATCCTTCCCAAAAAATCAGCCTCCTGAGCCGATTTTCTTTCCTGTATCCCGTTGCACTGGGGGCCCTGTTTTATTTGACTCGCGCCCTGAACCACCTGTCCTGAACGCCAGCCCCGGAGACCCGCACCATCCACCATTTCGCCGTCCGTCCGTGCGCACTGCGCCCCCCACCGTGCCGGTGAAGTATCGATCCGCCTTCCTCTCCCTTTGACCGCCCGATCTTAAGAAGAATTCCTCAACCCTTCGAGGAACAGTCGGTTTGCGTCATTGATCTACTTCAAGGACAATGCGCTGCTCGCAAGGGTATACTGACCCGGCAGGCAGGAGCCTTTTACATGAATGATCGTTCAATCAGTGCGTCGGAAGGCAAGGAGCGGGAGGATGAACAGTACCTGCTCGATATTCTCAACGTCAGTCCCATTGCGGTGCGCATTGCCATCGATCAGGGTCGGCAGGTCGTTTTCCACAATCCCCGTTATGCCCAGTTGATTGATAATCCTGTCGCCCTGGGCGATGACCCCCAGCGCTACTACGAACACCCCGAAGAATACGAACACATCCTGAAAGAATTGGCACAAGGCCATAATGTCCTGAATCGGGAAATCAACCTGCTGATCCCCGGCCGGAAACAGGTCACCGTACTCGCCTCCTACATGCCCATCCGTTTTCATGATCAGAATGCCGTGCTGGGCTGGTTCTATGACATTTCCGAACTCAAGGCTTTCACCACCCAATTGGCGCACCGGGAGAAGGAGTTCCGCAGACTCATCGAGTACCTCCCTTACGGGATCCTGATCCACCAGGAGGGCAAGGTGTGTCTTGCCAACCAGAGAGCGGTGCAACTGTTCCATGCCGCTTCGGCCCAGGAACTGCTGGGCCTCCCCGTACTCGATCTGGTTCACCCCGACTATCGGGACATCGTCAGGGCACGGGCGACTGCGGCCATCGAGAAGGGGGCCGATAATCCGGTCATCGAAGAAAAGTTGCTCCACCGCGATGAAACGCCCTTCGACGCGGAAGTCGCCAACCTTGCCATCACCTTCAATGGTCGCCCCGGCTCCCTCGTCGTATTCAATGACATCACCGAACGAAAGCGCGTCGAAACCCAACTGCGCATTAATGCCTACGTCTTCGACACCAGTCTGGATGGCATTCTCATCACCGACTCCCAAAACCGCATTCTGGACGTCAATCCTTCCTTCGCCGCCATTACCGGATATTCCCGGGACGAGGTGGTGGGACACACGCCCAGTTTCCTGAAATCAGGCAAGCAGGATGACCAGTTCTACCAGAATCTCTGGACAACCCTTCAGGAAAAGGGAAACTGGCGCGGAGAACTGTGGAACCGCAAGAAATCCGGGGAAATCTACGCGGAACTTCTGTCCATCTCGCTGATCCGGGACGCACAGGGACAGGTACTGCACCATGTGGGGGTATTTACCGACATCACCAATTTCAAGAACCATGAAAAGGAACTGGAACGTATCGCCCATTATGACCCTCTGACGGGCTTGCCCAACCGGGTCCTGCTGGCCGACCGCATGCAGCAGGCTCTGGCCTTGTCATCCCGCTCCCAGCGTCTGTTGGTGGTGGGTTATCTGGATCTCGATGGCTTCAAACAGATCAATGATTCCCTCGGTCATGAGGTCGGTGATCAGGTCCTGATCGAAATGGCCCAGCGCATGAAAAATGTCCTGCGCGAGGGAGACACGGTCGCTCGCCTGGGCGGAGACGAGTTCGTGCTGCTGCTGACCGGTTACCGGGATGCGCAGGAATCCCTGACCACCCTGCAGCGCCTGTTGGCCCAGTTGGCGCTTCCAGTCCTTTTGGACGCGGGTGCCCCTCCCATCACCCTCAGCGCCAGTCTGGGCATTACAGTCTACCCCCTCGACCACAATGATCCCGATACCCTGTTGCGTCATGCCGATCAAGCCATGTACACCGCCAAACAGGCAGGCAAAAACCAGATCCAGATCTATGACCCCGAAATGGACGCCTTGCTGCGCCAGCAACAGGAGTTTCGCAAACGATTCCAGCATGCCCTGGAACACCACGAATTATTTCTTCTCTATCAACCCAAGGTAGATCTGGCCGATGGACAACTGCTGGGCGTGGAGGCCCTGATTCGCTGGAATCACCCCGAACGCGGCGTGCTCTCCCCCCAGGAATTTCTCCCGTACATCAACCAGACCCATCTCGATGGCCAAGTGGGCGAATGGGTCATTGCCCAGGCCTTCGCCCAGCTGCATCAATGGCAGGTCCTCGGCCGCGAAATCCCCATCAGCATCAATATTTCTCCCCACCACCTGGAACGCCCCGATTTCATCCATCACCTGACTCATCAGGTCTGGGCTCACCCCACCGTGCCCCCGCGTCTTCTGAATCTGGAAATTCTGGAAACACTCTCTCTGGACAATATTCAGGAAGTGGGGGAAATCATCCGCTCCTGCCGTAGCCTGGGCATTGGCGTCGCGCTGGATGACTTTGGCACGGGTTATTCCTCGCTGGCCTATCTGCGGCAGTTACCCGTGAGCGAACTGAAGATCGACCAAAGTTTTGTGCACGGGATGGTTTCCAAGGATACGGATCGGGCCATCATCCAGAGCATTCTTTCCCTGGCCAGCGCCTTTGATTGCCAGACCGTGGCCGAAGGCATCGAAAACCCTTCACAGTACCAATTGCTCCTTCAGTTGGGTTGTCAGGCCGGACAGGGCTATCACATTGCCTACCCCATGAAAGCCGACGAACTGATTCACTGGAACCCGGCGTTTCATCAACCGGACCGGCAAGCAAGCGCCTCCCTCTGAATTTTAAAAAATCCCCCATTTCTTTTCACCATAACTGGTCAGCACATTCTTGACCTGCTGGTAATGATTCAGCGCCATCTTGTGGGTTTCCCGCCCGATCCCCGATTCCTTGTACCCCCCGAAGGCGGCATGGGCCGGGTAGGCGTGGTAACAATTGATCCACACCCGCCCTGCCTTGATGGCCCGTCCCATCCGGTAGGCCCTGTTTCCGTTGCGCGTCCAAACCCCCGCCCCCAGCCCGTAGGGCGTGTCGTTGGCCAGCCGCAGCGCATCCGCCTCATCTTTGAAGGTGGTCACGGCCAGCACCGGGCCAAAGATTTCCTCCTGAAAGATTCGCATCCCGTTATGCCCGCGAAACAGGGTGGGGGCAATGTAATATCCTCCCGCCAGTTCGCCGGAAAACGTCACGGAATGCCCTCCAGCCAGGCATTCTGCCCCTTCCTGTCGCCCCAGATCCAGATAGGACAGAATCCGGGTCATCTGCTCCTCGGACGTTTGAGCCCCCACCATGGTGGAGGTATCGAGGGGATTACCCTGACGGATGGCCCTGACACGGGGCAGTACGCGCTCCATGAAGGGCTCGTAAATCGACTCATGAATCAGGGCGCGCGCAGGGCAACTACAGACTTCCCCCTGATTGAAGGCAAACAGGACCAGTCCCTCGATGGCCTTATCCAGATAATCATCATCCGCCTCCAGAACGTCGGAAAAAAAGAGGTTGGGCGATTTCCCCCCCAGTTCCAGCGTCGCCGGAATCAGGTGATCGGCCGCCGCCCGGGCAATGATCCGGCCCGTCGAGGTGGACCCCGTAAAAGCGATCCTGGCGATGCGCTGGCTGGTCGCCAGGGACAACCCCGCCTCATGGCCATATCCGTTGACCACATTGAGCACCCCAGGTGGAAGCAGATCGGCAATCAATTCCACCAGCACCAGAAGACTGACGGGCGTGGCCTCCGCCGGTTTCAACACCACGCAATTGCCTGCACCCAGCGCCGGGGCCAGTTTCCAGGCGGCCAACAGGATAGGGAAGTTACAGGGGATGATTTGCCCCACGACTCCCAGAGGTTCATGGAAATGGTAGGCCACGGTCTCCGGGTCGATTTGACTGATCCCTCCTTCCTGAGCCCTCACACAGCCCGCAAAATAACGGAACTGATCGATCGCCAGGGGAATGTCGGCACGGAGCGTTTCGCGCATGGGCTTGCCGTTATCCACGGTTTCCGCATACGCCAGAAGTTCGAGATTGGCTTCCATGCGATCGGCAATCCTGAGCAAAAGACCGGCCCTCTCGGCAGCGGGCATTCCCCCCCAGCGCGCAGCACGGGCATGGGCGGCATCCAGCGCCAATTCGATGTCTTCCGCCGTGGACCGGGCAGCGCGCGTGTAGACTTTGCCATTGATGGGAGTCCGCACCTCAAAATATTGCCCCTGTACCGGTGGAACCCACCGGCCCCCAATGAAATTGTCGTAGTAGGGCCGATATTGAATCTTGGCCCCAGGCTGCCCGGGGGGCGAGTAAATCATGGTAGCGGTCTCTCCTCGTCGACGAATTCCCTCACCGCCATCACTGTAGTATGAAAGCGGTACGTTCGGACAATAACAATAGGTTGGAATTGAACCGGTGGGGCTATGCCTGCTTTAGACCGACGAGAGACATAATTGCCTGAAACCAGCGACAGCACCCGACCCACTGCGGACCGTCAATCCAATAAAAATTCGCTAGCCTGAATGACTCTTGCTAACCCGCTGTTGAACGAAGCCGCTATCGCGGAGAATCCCCTCGACAAGTTGATTGAGCATCATAATTCATCCTCACCCCGAAAGGGATTTTTTGTACTTTACCAAGAGGATGAAGCCGATGACGCCACAAATTCCAGTTCATTTCGAACAAAACTATCAGCGACTGCTGAAGTGCCTGAGACTCGGCGGTTTGCAGCCTAAAACCATCAAGGTGTATGCAAACGGAGTATGTCGGGCGGGGGCGTATTTTGATTATCGGATTGATGAGTTGACCAAACTTCAGTTGACCGATTATTTCGCGCATATCGTTGATACGCTGTCGTGGAGTTCGCTCAAACACGCTCTGTACGGATTGAAGTTCTATTATGCCAAGGTGCTGAATAAACCTTGGCCGGGTTCGGATTTGGTCAAGCCGCCCAAGTCGCACACGCTGCCGGACATTATTACTGTGCCGCAGGCGCAACAGATTTTTATGGCCACGCGGGTGTTGAGTTACCGGGTATTTTTCTTCACCCTTTACAGTCTGGGTTTGCGATTGGGTGAAGGGCTGAGTTTGCAGGTCGGCGATATTGATGGAGATCGGATGCGGGTGCAGATTCGTAACGCCAAGGGCAATCGTGACAGATTTGTTCCATTGCCGGAGAACACCTTGCAGGTATTGCGTCGTTTCTGGCAGACGCACCGCAACCCTGTGTTGCTCTTCCCCAATCGACAGGGCGGGCTCGAGAAATCACATCTGGCCACCACCCCGTTGGATCGTGGCGGCATTCGGGCCACCTTGCGCCAAGTCACCCACGATTGTGGTTTTAAAAAAGACTGAACTTTAGACATACGGCTCTCCCAACCTTTCCGGATTTTTCCTGGTGGCGGGGGTGGGCCGAACACAAAAACAGGACGATTCGACCATGACAGACGGGAGGTTGTATGCCTCAACACTGCAATCGTT
>NZ_DAHVHV010000057.1:0-12277 GCF_027317285.1 Ferrovum sp.
TTCATGGCGAATGGAACTACAGGATTGATCCGAGTTTTGGCTAGAATTGCCACACTAATTTATTAACGATTCCTAAGTGCGCTTGTCGATTGGACGTGATCTTAATCTGCAGTCGGTTTTGGTGCTCTTTTCCGTGGGACAGACGAAGGCAATGACGGCAAGCACTCAAACAGGCGTTCTGCGTAGGCAAATCCCATCCGTCTGACCGCATCCTGATCGAAATACAGCAGCCAAGCGGCAAGTAATGCCAGCGAAACGATCAAACTCAAGCCTGCAGCAAGCCCCGGATCAGCAAAGTGCAGAGGGTCAAAATGTGGAGGCGCCACCTGCAGGACCTTTGCAATTAGTAATCCGTAGAGAATACCCAGGATGCAAGATAAGATGCCGACGGACTTCATCGCCAGCATATTGCGGTGGAATCCATAAGCGATGTTCTCTTTCAGCAAGAGCTGCTTGTTGGAGCGAGTGAGTTCGCGAAGCCGCCTGGTGGCCCCAACGTAGATGTCATCTGCCTTATCAGGGTTCGCTGATTCTTCTTCTGCCGTAGGCATGGCGATGCCAAGTTTGGTCGTGATCGCCGTGTGGTAGCGTTGCTTGCTGACACTATCGAGAAACTTGTCGCGATGGCGTAACACGACGGTTGTGGGCATGCCACCCCACTTTGCAACCAGGATCTCTTCAATTTTTTTCCCGCGCCCACGGGCCACGCTCGCAAGCGCATAAATGGCACCACAGCCGCCCAGTAGCCCGGCCACACCAGTAAGCACAGGATGCTTTGCACCATAAACGCACAGCAGCGGCACCAATATCGGCAAGGCCACAAGTAGTCCAGGAACAATGCGCGCTTTGCGCTCGTAGGGGTCCTTGATCAGCTCAAAAATTGTTGTCATATGAAGTCAGGCCTGTGCTGTCAAGGCATCGATGTAGGGTTGGATTTCATCGCGATTTTTCAGCGTGATCTGCTGCGCGAGAGGATCAGGTGCTTCCTTGGTATGCAAGCCCAAACGCCTCAGCGTGTAGTATAGAAACGCTAGGCGGCATGGAAGTTTGACCTCTCCGTCTTCCATGCCGTAATCCAGCTCCAAGACTCGTTTCTTAGCTGCGGGCAAATCGGGGTGCGGCGCAAGGACCAGCATCAGCACAGTATGCCAATGCGCATCCAGGCTGAAGTCCACTTGGCTCGGCTCGAAACCGTCGATGCGCAGGATTCGGGCGAGAACGAAATCGCTGAAGCGCTGGCGCTTGTGGCAAAACGCGCGCACATGCCAACGAAAACCGTCGTTGCCCAGAGCGTGCGGTGACAGCAGGCGAATCGATTCGTCTAAGGACGTCATGGACTGGTAGCTCACCCGAATAGCTTCCTTCTGCCGGATTGCCCGGACCACCGATTCGACGTTCTGTTCATTAATTGTGCGCCAGGGTGAAGGCGCCCAATCTGTCTCCGGCGCGGAGCCGATAAAGCTGGCAGCCGGCTCGGCAACTCCCATCTTGGTTGCAAGGAGCTCCGCTAGATAGCATTGCGCTGAGCTTCGTTGGTAAAGCGGGTGAAAACTCGGCGCTGCCGTGTAGGTCTTGGAACTGCGGTCGTAAGTCAGGTTGCTTGGTGCCAACTCGGTGTACTTGGCAATGTCCAGTGATGCCTGGGGAACCGATATACCGAAGTGCTCGGTGAGATCCATTCGATTCATGCGACGCTCCCAGCGCAAACGGAAATCGATGAATTGAAGTCTGCTCTCCAATCCCCAACTCAGCCCTTTGGACTCAGCAGGTTCGGCAGCAGTGATAGAGAACTCTTGCATCAGTAGCACCTAAAAAGTATACGGATATAAAAAATAGACGTATACTAACTATACGCGATCATCCTTCGCTTGTCTACCCGGAGACCCCAATGCCTACCACCATCACGTTTTTCCCCGTCGACAACGGGGACATGACTCTCATCAAGTTTGGCGACCTCGACGCAACGACGCTGCTGATCGACATAAACATTCGGCAGGACGCCGATAACCCCGGGAAGGACGTGCGCGACGTTGCCAAGGATCTGCGCAACCAGTTGAAAAAGGATGAGAACGGCAGGCCGTATGTCGATGCCTTCCTGTTGAGCCACCCGGACCAGGATCATTGCCGTGGTCTTACGCGGCATTTTTACCTGGGGCCGCTGGACAATTACCCGGATGACAAGAAGGAGGACAAGGACAAGAAAATCGTGATCCGCGAAATGTGGTCGTCCCCGATAGTGTTTCGACGCGCCAGCAAGACGCACACCTTGAGCGACGACGCCAAGGCATTCAACACGGAGGCGCGTCGGCGCGTACAACTGAACCGCGACAAGAATTTCGCTGTCGGGAACGGTGACCGCATTCAGATCATGGGCGAGGACATCGACGGAAAGACGGATGATCTCACCTCGATTGTGCGGAAGGTGGGCACGCGCTTCTCGACGATCAATGGCAAGAGTTCCGCATTTTTCTCCGCGTTTCTTTTGGCACCTCTAGATGCTCAGGGCGACGAAGAAGAGGAAGAATGCCTAGTCAAGAACCAGTCCAGTGTGATCGTGAACATCACATTGGCCGCTGATGCACAGACGCCGGATGGCGCGAAACTCCTTACTGGCGGCGATGCTGAGGCATTCATCTGGAACCGCCAGTGGCAACGCCACAAGGCCGATGCCGATGTGCTTGAGTACGACATCATGCAGGCACCGCATCATTGTTCCTGGCATTCGCTGTCCTATGACAGTTGGTCCGACTACGGCGACAAGGCCAAGCTCGATGCCGACGCCCGCAAGGCGCTTTCGCAGACGCGTGACGGCGCGGTCATCGTCGCTAGCTGCAAGCCGATTGCAGACGACGATAGTGATCCGCCCTGCATCCGCGCAAAACGTGAGTACGTGGCGATCGTGGACGAAGCAAAAGGCGAGTTCTACTGCACGGGCGAATACCCGAGCGAGAAGTCCGTGGAACCGCTCGTTTTCACCGTCACCGCCCAGGGCGTGCAGCCCCCCTCGAAGAAGGAGGCCGGATCGAAGGCCGCCGCGGTGGTGACCTCTGCGCGCACCCCTATGCCGCATGGAGCATCATGACGGGCACCATCACAAACGCACTACATCAACTTCAGCGGCATCGAGGCCTTGTCCGCGTTGGCGAGCCAAGGAAAAGCGGTGAATCGACGCTGATTGAAGTCGATGTTGCTGTTGAACTGCCAAGCAGGTCTCGGCGCAATGGTGTATCCGAGACCGGAGTGTGCTCGGTCGAGAAATGCGTTCTGGAATTCGGCAGTGACTGGCCCCTGTCCGCACCCGAGCCATTCTTGCGTGCGGACTTCCCGCTCAACTTGCCGCACATCAACCCCCACAGCGAAGGCAAGTTGGTCTCGCCTTGCCTGTTCGAGGGGTCGTTGGACGAGTTGCTGCATCGGTTTGGTCTGGACGCCATTGTCGATCAGTTGATCGATTGGCTGCACAAGGCTGCAGCTGGGACGTTGCTGGACCTCGAACAGGGGTGGGAGCCGACGCGCCGAGACAGTTGTCCTTCGACCATTGTATTCAGTGCCGAGAAGGTCGCGGCCGCCGCTCCCGTTGACGGCTCGATTTTGGTCGTTCCCGCAGACTACGTGACGATTGATGGCGGGCTATACGCCATCATCAATGCCGAACTGGTCGCACTAACCGATCCCGTGTTCTACCAGGATGCTCACAACAACAAGCTGGGTAAATGGGGAAATGGCCGTACCGCGGCCTTCATTGCACGGGCTCCAATGACCGACGGCCACCCGCATGTGGTCGGACGCTATCAGCCGGAGACGGTTGTCGATCTTGTGACGCTGCTCGATCGAGCAGCGGAACTCCGCATCGATCGCGACGCTTTGGCCCAGGGGTTGGATGGTTATTACGGACGCTCAATCCTGGATATGCAGCAGGACTCGAGCAGCTGGACGCATGGCTTGTACGCGATTGTGATTCTGACTGTGCAAAGGCCAGCGTCGCTTGTGGGCTCACCAGGGAGGAGTGTCGAGGTATTGCCCTATGTGGTGCGCTATGAACTCAACGCTCAATCGCTCCTGGAGCGAAACGCCACGGTCCACCCAGCCTTTCACGCGCATGCGTTGTCTCCCGAACTGCTAGCAAGGACGTCCGGCATTCCATCAGCGGCCACGTCGCAGCCGCTGGTCATGCTCGGCTGCGGAAGCGTGGGATCGAAAATCGCGATGCACTTGGGGCGAGCGGGTTTCGGTTCAATGACTTTCGTCGATAACGAATCCATGTCGCCTCACAACGCGGCGCGGCATGCACTCATTGAGCGGGCATCGTTGCTGCTCCCTCGGAAGTCGGCTCTGATGGAGACGGCCTTTGAGTTCCTATCGCATCTTCAATCGCGCGCGTTCGATACTGACGCAGTGACTCTTTTGGTCGATCCGGCACAGTTTGCTGCAACCGTTCCGCAGGATGCAGCCCTCATCGTGGACGCGACGGCCTCGCTTCAGGTGCTAGCCGCAGAAACACAATCGGCAGCGTTGGGCCAATCCTCTGCCCGGCTGGCACGGATCGCGATGTATGGCCAGGGGCGCTGTGTCGCGGTTTTGCTCGAAGGAGCTGGTCGCGCCGGTCGGGTTGACGACCTCACGGCATTCTTGTTCGAGTGCTGCCGGCTTGTGCCGGAACTGCGAGCGTCGATTGCCGGGGATACGACTGAGCCGACACGCATTTTTGTGGGCGACAACTGCCGTTCACTGACGATGCCAATGTCTGATGCCGTTGTTTCGCGGTCTGCGTCGCTGGCCGGGCTGCAACTGGAACGCTGGCTCGTTGACGGGCTTCCGAAGGAAGCGACGCTTTGCGCTGGGATATCGGATGCCGAAGGCCTCGGCATGGCATGGACCCGCGCCAGCCTTGGCCCGACCACTGTGCTCGATGTTGCAGACGACGGTGGTTGGAACATTCGGATTCTGAACCCGGTCGAGCAAGCGATCCATGCTGATGCGCTGCACTGGGGCGCTCTGGAAACAGGCGGTGCCTTGGTCGGCCGCATCTCGTTTGAGAATCGAACCATCACCATTGCGGGCCTTGTCGAAGCACCGCCTGACAGCGTTCGAGAGGCTGCCCGCTTCGTCCTCGGAACCAATGGGCTTGTTCAAAATTTGCGCGCTGCAAACGCGGCCTCTTTGGGGTATCTCGCGTTCATCGGCACCTGGCACAGCCACCCGAAAGGCGGCGCACATTCGGGCATAGACCGAAATACATTGCGAGGCATAGCCGAGGATGCTGGCGGCCTTCCCGCTGTGTCGTTGGTATGGACTCCGACAGGACTCATGTGTGCGGTGGATCGCTGGTAGGTGTAAAGCCGCCGGCATGAGTCGATGTGTTCATGATTCTGCTCCTGTCGGGAAATAAGGCGGATCGCCTCATTTCTCAACATAAGGAGCAGAGCCTTTCTGTCAATCACCCACAAGCTCCGGATCGGAGCCGCGCCTACCGCGCGAGCGGTTTAAGTCCTTCGACCCATAGTTGCCAGATGGCTGCGTGCTATGGCGGCGATTCAGTGTTGTGGATAGCCGCTATTCCCTTGAAGCCGGCAACGGGCGCCAGGGCGGCCGATTCATCGGAGATTTTCTACGTTCAAGGTAACCGGCGCTGCGCGGCCTTATCGCGCAGCGTCCGGTGGACCGCAGGGTTATGCATCGTTTTGCGGAAGCTCATTTAGCCGAACTCGCTCAACGATCATCCGTGCGGCTTGGACCGGGGAATGCTCTTCGAGGTCGACATAGCCGTCAATAGACATCGAACCGCTTACATCTGCACCATCAAAGCGCATGAACATGATCGCATGATCATTCTTGTTCTTGATAATGGTTCGAATGGCACGCCATTCCAAGCCGCACCACTCCTTACGCTCATAGTCCGCACAAAGAAAGACAACCACGAGGTCTGAGTTGTTCAGATAGATTCGCTGAAGTAGGGTGTCCAGATTTGGTCGTGCAAGTTGTGCGGTGAAGTCCTTGTCATAGAAGACCGCGCCCGGCCCGAGCCTCTTCTTTACGTCTGCAGCTACTGATGCAACATAGTCGCGCTTTTCACTAGGAAATGAGAGCGCGACCTTAAAGCGCATTTCCTCAACTCGACCAGGTGGGCGATCCACTCCGACATAACTCTGATCAACAAGGTTTGCGGCGGCCAGAATCTCGAAGAGATCTTCGTCTTTAACGGCCCAGTGCGTTCGTGACATTTCCCAGCTACCGATGTCGAGCTTTACAGCTAACGGCGCAAGAGCGCTAAAGGAAAAAGGGGCAACGGTCTCATCGAATTCGTATTCAATCAGAATGCTCCGTCCTCTCTCCCGGATTCTTCTGATGTAGCCGACCCGGACTGGCCCATCATCACCTTCGTAGGTGAACAAGGTGGGACACAGCTTCAGTTGCTCAATTGCCTCGGTCGTGAGTTTGGTAAACCTGGCCTTTACGCTTTCAGCCGTGTACTCGAGAAAACGGCTCCGGTCGTACTCGTAGGCATCGAGGTCCCAAGCTCCCTCAGCCGCAGTTACAAGAAGGTTGTACATAAGATTAGCGAGTTCGTAAGGACGGTGATTGACGATGCATAACGGTTAATATAGAGACCCATGGGTCCGGATGTTTTTTAATAAGGAGACAGGCGTTTATCGGATCTATCATATTTATTTTTATGTAGATGTTGGTCCGGCCGTCTCTTTAATTACATTATGCAAAAGGAGACAGAGGGCTTCCGAATTATACTCCTGGTTTTTTCCCTCAACTACTAGGAGACATTGGCATTTAAAAGTGGGACAATGATCCGTGAAAGTAATGTTGCGAGGTCTTCCTCGATAGTTGGGGGTTTTTGGTGAAAAATTTGAGAGGGTATCGTTACCTTGGTTTGTTCTGCATGGAAGTGGGAGGTGGAGATGATGAACGATGATTTTACGCTGGGGTGTATTGCCGCCATTATCAGTGCTTTTGTGGCTCTCATTATCAGTTTTTTCATGGTCAGATATTTGAATCGGCAGACACTTGAACGAAAACTTAAAAATGGGATTCACGGTTCCATTTGACACAGAAGTTATTGCGCGGAGCGCGAGAGGGTGTGTATCAGGGGTTAGATAATGGAACATCTGGGTTGAAGTGCAGATTGTGACAACTCTCTCATCCTTTGAGCAGATCTTGCAGCCACAAGGAAAGCACTAGAGCGGAAGGGGTGCGGTCAAGCGGTTACTGGGAATCTCCCCCCCGGTGGGTGGTGTAGTTCGGGGATTTGAAACCACGCCGCATGCGCCAACTGTTCTCGACAGTGTACCGTCTACCAGAATATTGCCATCAGAAACACCAACTCCGGGGCGGGGGCCGCCCTAGGCAGGTGATTTCTCTTTCATATCGCCATTGCAACGATAATCAAGATGGCTGGCAAGAGGAGCGTGATCCAGCAAGCCCAAAGGCTTGGTCGGTGACTTTATTGAGGATTTTCCAGACGCCGTTTGGCCAGTAAGTCATTTTCTCTTTTCTGACGGATCTGCTTGTTGAAATAACGCACCATCACCACGCTGATAATGAGCGCCAAAACCTCCAACGCAATAACTATGATTCCGCCTTTTTCAAATTCGTCCATGGTGCCCCCCATATTTCACACGACAATCCAATGGGTACATTGTAGCCCGATTGTCTGGCGCTGGTTATCAACCCGATACAGCTAGCCGCATATGCTTGCCGACTTGCCCGTCATACTGGCCAACCGTACCAGTGCTTTGCAGCGCCAGTCCATTCATTGATCACCAAAGTGTTTTACGCCTTCAATGGGATAGATTCCACCTGATAGGGTTTCCCGCCCTTAAGTTTCTCGTGGTAACTTCCCCATCCTGATCCCCTGGGGGCACACCGGCGCATCAGTTCATCCTGTCCCGTGAACTGGTCGAGGCCGGAAAGAAGAATGGCTTCCCGCATCCTCGGCCTGCGGATACCTAACCAGTCGGGAGCATGGGCATGGCAGGTGAGGCAGTGCAACAATGCCTCGTAATGCTCCCTTGGTAGATTGTGTACGGGGTGTGTGGCATACGCTGCCGCAATCCATTCCACCACCGTCACTTGGTGTCCCAGTAATTTTCCACGGTCCGTCAGGACCCAGTCTCCCTTGGGGGAGAGTTGGTATTCTTCTGCCTTACCTGCATCATGGAGCAACCCCACCAAGATAGCCAAGGCTTCTTTTCTGGGATCTGGTTCCTTGAGAGCAATCCGCATCATTTGAGCCAACTCGATGCTGTGAATCAGATTGCCGTTGTCGTAATTGTGATGGGCTTTCATGGAGGATGGCCCCATACAGAACCGTCGAAACCGCTCACCGTTCCAAAAAATTGCGTTGAACAGGAAGCGATATGGACGAGGCAATTCTTCCAGCAAAGTGATGGCTTTCTGGATCAAGGAGCGATCCTTGACCCATCCGGCGGGCACCATGCGGAACAGATTTTCCTCGGGCTCAGGACATTCCATCAGGACGAGCCTGGAGATCCGAATCGCACCGTTATCTGAGGTGGGGCATTGGTTCCATCTGGGGGATACCAGACAAAAGGGACGCAGTCTGGTATCCGGTTGACTTCGGGTCCATTCAACCTTGATAGATGCCTTGTCATGGTACAGGTGTGCCGTGTACCGTATGCACCGTTCCTCCTGCCGATGGGTAATCGAGGTCAGCCGAAAAATATAGGGCATCCCCTCGGTACATGGGGCAGTGACCCTATTGGTCATGAGGTTTTTGATTTCAGGGTACGGCAAAACATTGGAGTTATTCATGGCACACCTCGCCTTGGACGGTCTTGGTCTCGGAAGCAACAGGATTGGTCTGGGTGACGGCGGGCAGGTTTTGCATCAATAAGCGTTCGAAAGCACTGCCATCCTGCCGGGTCAGGTTGGGGACATAGCGGGAGTAGACACGGAATAACATTTCCGTGGTGGTATGCCCCATCTGCCGTGCGATCCATTCAGGGTTTTCTCCAGCGGCAAGCCATAGGGTGGCCGCAGTATGGCGACACTGGTAGGGTCGGCGCGGAGATAGCCCCAGATTCCTCAGCAGGGGTGCCCAAACCCGGTTGGTCACATTTTTGTTGTCCAAGGGTTTCCCCAGAGTGTTGCAAAACACATAAGGCGAAAGGTGTCTTGTTGACTTTTCTTGCGCCTTAAGGGCGTCTAGGACCACCTGTGACAATTGGATATCTCGCTGGGAACTATCGTTTTTCGTGTACTCTTCCTCCCCGTCCACGATGGTTTCCCTGACCATGATCACTCGTCGCTCAAAATCCACAAACTTCCATTTGAGACCATTGAGTTCGCCACTGCGTAGCCCTGTGAAAAATCTTACCGTGAAGTAATTCCTGTAATCAGCGCGAACATGATCCAGCAACAACCTGACCTGATCCAGTGTGAAAGGATCAACATCCGTCCGTTTCACCTTGAGTTGTTTGATATTCTGGAAAGGTGTGCGAAAATTGAACCGGTCGGCGGCTTCATTGACGACTTGCCTCAACAGATTTGTGATCTTGTTGATGCGTCGGTTGGACAGCGTAATGTTCTTTCCCCGTCCCTGGGCTTTGGCGAGATCAGCACGGTAGGAAAGAATGTCTGATTTGGTGATGTTGCCGACTTCCTTGTCGCCGAAAGAGGGAATAATCCGACTATTCAGGTCATATCGAATGCCTTTGCGGTGGCTGTTCCTCCATTCCACCTCCTTTTCCGCATACCATACATTGGCGAAGTCCATCAGGAGTGGGGTGTTCGAAGTTCCATTGCTTTCGGTCAACAGGCTGGATGATTGTGGTTGTGGACAAAGGGGGGCTGTTTGAGGCGTAGGATCAAATTTGAGCGCGTTTTTGCTGTTTGGGAAGTACCTGCGATACTCAAAGGCCCCTGATTTAATCTCCACCTCAATCCGGTCGAGCAGGGCTTTAACCTTTTTTCGGTTGGTCACATTATCCTTCAGAGCCGTCTGCTCACGGCACCGGACTCCTTTGTAATAGAAATCCAGGATAAGGCTGTTGCTTTCCTTGCGAATTTGAATACTAGCCATGGCACACCCCACCATCTGCCATGGGAATGCTGAAAGTGGATGCGCAGGATGCAATCATGTCCCGCTCAATGTTCTCCCAGATGTAGAGTATCTTGCGTCCTCCAAAGGGGCGGAAATAATGGATCCCTTCGATCAATACGCTGTCGATCAAACAGTCGCGAATGGTTCTTGGATCGTAGTGGATGCGCTCTGCTAGAGCGTCGGTGGTCAAATAAGTATTATTCATGTAAATCTCCTTGTGACTGATTAGTGACAACGGTCATTAAATTCGATCAACCGTGCATATATCTTAACACAACGAAATCACATTTGCAACTACTTCCGCACAGATGTTAATATTTAGACACAATGATTAGATTTCGGATAATGGAGTTGCTTGCTGAGAAGCAGTTTTCTGGAGGTCAGAGAGTGACCATCAGCGAACTGTCTGATGCCACGGGGATCAATCGCGGAACCCTTTCCAAGATGGTCAACCAAAAGGGGTACAGCACTGTAACGGGCAACATTGACCAACTTTGCAAGTTTTTCAATTGCAAGGTAGGCGACATCATGGAATTTATTCCAGAAGATTAATAACCACCCCATTGAAGGCTGAATGAGTGACTTTGACGCCGGAGGATTGTTCTTCCCGGTCACGGTGACTTTGGGTCAAAATAACAGCATTCTGGATTGCATACGACTGAACCTGGTCACGGCATAGTCACCGTTTGGTCACGAGATAGTCACGGGGAAAATTTATTGCTTTGCAACGACCTTTGGTCGCCTGACCCTGAGTCAGTTTTGGCGCGCTCGACAGGAATCGAACCTGTGACCCCTGGCTTCGGAAACCAGTACTCTATCCAACTGAGCTACGAGCGCGTACTTTGAAAGGCTACAAAATAGTCACAAAAACACAAAAGACACTTAGGGTCATTTTACCTTGCAGTTTCCGAATGACCCTCGGCTTCGGAAACCGATACTCTATCCAACTGAGCTACGAGCGCGTGGTGTGGTCAACCAGAACGCACTGATTTTAAACAGTGATTCTCGCATTCTACCACAAAACCGGTTGAAAGGCCTGGAGTTTGAGGGTGTTTCACCGCCCCCCGTGCCTATCCGGGTTCGTCTGCATCGGCGGACTGCCGGCGTCAACGGTGGCCAGGCCATTTCTTCCGCAGTGTTCCCGGATCACGAGCGCATGATTGTGCACCGCATCCTTTGCCCCATAGACGAGCGTCACGATGCCCCCCTTGTCCAGTTCCTGCTTCAGGCGCAGAATTTGTTCGCCGTTTTCGTTGAGTTCGGCGTGGTACCGTTCCCTGAACTCCTCCCATCGATGGGGGTCATGTCCAAACCATTTCCGGAGTTCCGTGCTGGGGGCAAGGTCCTTGAGCCACAGATCGATGCTGGCTTTCTCTTTGCTCAAGCCCCGCGGCCAGAGCCTGTCCACGAGAATGCGCCGCCCGTCCTGTCCGTCCGGCGGTTCATAGACCCTTTTGATTCTGAGGTTCATGACTTGAGCGGTTTTCGTCCTGGGAAAGAACCTGGGTTCAGGTTACCAAAGATCTGTCGAAGGGGGAATGCCCCCCGAGGAAATTTGGACAAATCCTCTCCACCATGAGAGCATGCGGACTTTAATCACTGCCCCGCCCCC
Source organism: Ferrovum sp. (assembly GCF_027317285.1). Classification (NCBI taxonomy): domain Bacteria; kingdom Pseudomonadati; phylum Pseudomonadota; class Betaproteobacteria; order Ferrovales; family Ferrovaceae; genus Ferrovum; species Ferrovum sp. The sequence goes on from NZ_DAHVHV010000057.1 coordinate 11,688, forward strand.
TGCCATGATCACCAACCCCGAAACCCTGGTCCAGGCACTGTCCGACCACCCCGACTACCGGGTCCTGCGGCGCTTGAAAGCACGAACCCAACTCGCCCCCGCAACCGGTCACCCCCTGCATCGCGGGGTGATCGTGGATACGGAAACCACGGGGCTGGATGCCAGAAAAGACAAGATCATCGAAATTGGCATGATCGTCTTCGACTATGACCCGGTAACGGGCCAACCCATCCAGGTCAGGGAAACTTATGGCGGTCTGGAAAACCCCGGCTTCCCCCTGGGTCCTGAAACCGTTCGTCTGACCGGCATTACGGATGCCCTGGTTGCCGGTCAACGCTTCGATGATGCTGCGCTCACGGCATTATTGTCCGGCACCCAGTTGGTCATCGCCCACAATGCCGCTTTTGACCGGCCCTTTCTGGAAAAGCGTCTGCCCGTTTTCTCGGATCTGCCTTGGGGCTGCTCGATGATGGACATCGACTGGGAAGCCGAGGGCATCAGTTCCAGAAAACTGGATTACCTTGCCTTCCGGCAAGGCTTCTATTTCGATGCGCACCGTGCCGAGGAGGATTGTCAGGCGCTTCTGGAAA
>NZ_DAHVHV010000058.1:0-11684 GCF_027317285.1 Ferrovum sp.
TATGTACAGTATATAATGTATAGTTTGGGTACTTTGATATTTTATGTACACTATAGAATATATATCTGGTGTACTTTGATATTTTGTGAACCCATTTTGCCTTGACAAACCAGTTGACATTCCGGGGAGAAATTTGCGGAATGGCGATGAAGGCTGCCCCGGTATCGCCCATGTCAGCCAAACAGATGGCATTCCAGGTCCCCTTGCTATCGGCAGGTTTACCATTGAGATCAGCAACGATATTGTGAACGATGGCCGTTACCATAGACTCGATCATGTAACCGGTCTTGGGCGTTCCGGTGGGAACCGGGGTAACCTCCACGGGAGGAATCGCCACACACACTCCCGCCGAGAAGATATTGCGATATTTTTTGCTGCGTTGATACTCATCAATCATCACAAATCCTCTGGGGTTACATAATCCTTCCACCCCAGCTACCGCATCAACCCCTTTAAAAGCAGGAAGCATCATGCTGTATTTATAAGGTAATTCATGTTCTTTCTTAATATTTCCAAATTCGTCCAACTCGGTAACGAACATTTTTCCATCTTCTATTTTGGTCACCTTGGCATTGGTAATCCAGCGGATGTCATTACTGCGCAATTCGCTTTCCAGCATGGACTTTGAATCTCCCACTCCGGCCAATCCCAAATGACCGATGTAGGGCTCACTGGTGACGTAAGTCATGGGTACTTTGCTACGCAGCTTGCGATTACGCAAATCACGATTCACCACAAAAGCAAACTCGTAGGCCGGTCCAAAACAGGAGGCAGCGGGCAAGGCACCAATGATCACCGGCCCCGGATTCTCCAGTAATTCCTGATAACCTCGGTACGCATGTTCTGCATGATCTACCGTACAGATCGATTGAGTAAATCCGTCAGGACCCGCACCTGCAACTTCCTCGAATGCCAACTTGGGACCGGTGGTAATGACCAGATAATCATAGGTCAGACGAGTCCCGTCAGGAAAATCCAAAGCATTGCCTTCGGCATCGATCCGGCTTACGCGCTGGGCTACAAAATCGATTCCTTTTTTTTCTAGATAGGGACGGATGGGAAAGGTGATGGCTTCACGATCACGCCAACCCACTGCCACCCACGGGTTGGAGGGGACAAATTGAAAATAGTCCACCGCATTGACCACTGTGATGTGATGCTCGCGTCCCAATTCGGCTCGTAATTCATAAGCGGCAGGCATGCCGCCGGTTCCTGCACCCAATACAACGATATGTGCCATGATCTTATCCTCCTCAGAAGTGTGGTGTAACAGTGGGAATGAACCGGAGGAATCGCTTCCAGCCGGCTCAGCGTGGGTTAACGACAACCATTGATCGATGGTAAGCAGATCAGCCTCGGCCAGATGGAGACGGTTGATCAGCACGGCAATACGGGCATCAAGCCAGGACAAGTGCAAGTTGGCCCCTCACTTTCGGCATTGAGCAGATCCAAGGTGCTACGGTCACCAACCTGTTGACTGAGACGCTGAGCAGGATCCGTGGAAGATACCCGTTCATCGCTGGCGTGAACCACACAGTCGAGCGCGGCCACGCGCTGCAAACCCGTGGTCACGCCCAACCAAGACTGGCGAGTATCCCGCAGTACCTGTTGGTGCCATTGATCTGGCGTACAAATTCCCCAGATTTTCAGGCGTACTGCCGCCATGGCATCCGACTTCATGGCTACGTTCTGTGGCAGCATGGTGGTGACGTGCAAATGCGCCGTCAGCAAAGCCCCCCCCAACTGGGTTATATCCCCGACGTTGGCGTGAATATCGTTCACCACTCCTGCATAGGGAGCACGGATGACATAATAGCCCGCCTGGATTTGCGTGACTGACACCTGCATCAGTTGAGCCCGAGTTTCCTCCCGCGTCGCGTTGAATCGCGCTTCGACAAGGTCGAGTGCTGCTTGACTGACATATCCCTGGGCAAAAAATTGCTGTTGCCGTCGTTCGTCATAGTTCGCTTCGGTCAAGGCCGCCTGAGCATCCGGTTTTATCATGATTTGCCCGGCTTTCACGACATCGCCGGGATGAACCCGCATTTCCATGATGTTGCTCGCCACCTAGGGTGCAATCACGGTTTGCCACTCGGATTCCACCACGCCATCGTAACTGTTGATGGCGCTGGCGGGTAACTCATCCGCCAGGGCTCCCGACATTTCCAGCACTGGCAAAAGTATTCCACTCGCCCACGAGGCAGTGGACGAGTTGACGGCAATGGAACTCATGGCACTGTTCATTTCTTATTCTCCTGGTCCGTGGTAAGGTACCCATAAATTCTATATATTTATATTATGTAAATTTATATAACGTAATGTAGTAAACTGTCAAGGCGTAAACAAAAATAATTTTACTGGATGAGCGTACAACGACGTGTCACTGCATCATTCCAGCAACGCGATGGGCACACACTGAATGTGCGCAAGAGTACCCTTGCAGAACCAGACTTGATGAAAATCTACAGGGCACTGGGAGTTTCCCCCACTCCAGGAGGCACGAAAAAACGGGTCAGTTAATCCGAAATTACAAGCATGTAGTGCCACTCCAAATATTTATCGTTCATAACAAACTGATAATCAAAGAAATTAAATTCCAGTCGTTAAACATTGGCTAGTGGATGTCCTGAAACGGGTAGGACAGCATCGCTGCCAGAGAAGTGGCGCAATTGACCCCCAGGCCGTGGAAACAGCATTTCGCCGCCAATCTACTGCGTTCCGATCTCTATCCCCTCACCCACGATCCCCACCCGTAACCCCCTCCAAAATTTGATCAGGGGGAGTAGGCTGTGATCAGTGAAAATTGGAATGACGCCGCTCAGTTACCATTTACGGCAAAGGCCAGTTTTTGAGGGGTCTGGCTTGCATCTGGCAATAAAAAAGGCACCCGGACGTAAATAATCGGCCAACCCGTCTTGAGTCAGTTGAAGTTTTGAGTTAGGAGCGGGGCGGTTATCAGGCCCACCAAAAAAAAGATTGCTGGACACGAGGATGACGGTGCTTTAGTATTCACTTCATGTTGTACGAAGCCTCGCACACCCCTATCGATGGAGTCGACGCACCGTCACAAGCGGCGGCGAGCGTGCCGTTTGCCGAGATAATGGTCAGCATTAGCAAGCAAGAGTACGTGCAGCTGAAGTGGGATGCGCAGTATTGGCAGAGGCAGCATCAACGGACGCTGAGTCGCGAGGCAGAACTCAAAGACCAGATTGAGACGCTGCGCGCGCAGGTGCGGGATTTGCGCCAGCGCTTATTTGGACGCAAGACGGAGAAGAGCACCGCGCAGAGCGAGCAGCACCGTCAGCCGGAGGCGAAGCGCCCGCGTGGTCAGCAGCACGGGAGCGTGGGCCATGGGCGCGTGGATTTCTCGCATCTGCCTGCGCGCGAGGAAGAATGTCATTTCAGCGAGGCGGAGCGCTGTTGCCCAAAGTGCGGCAAGGCCGCTGCGGTGTTCCCCGGGGCCGAAGAGAGCGAAATCATTGAGATCGAGGTCCAGGCGTATCGGCGCGTGATTCGGCGCCAGCGCTATCGACCGAGTTGCCAGTGCGAGGACTTGCCGGGGATCATGACGGCGCCCGTGCCGGCCCGTTTGATTCCCAAAGGGAGACTGGGGATATCGGTGTGGGTCGAGATCCTGCTGAGCAAATACCTATATGCCCAGCCGACGAACCGTTTGTTGCAGTCGTGGGCGAATATCGGATTTACCCCCTCGCAGGGCACGATCATCGGCGGACTGAAATATTTGGCACCGCTCTTCACGCCGGTGGTCGAGGCGCTGCAAGTTCGGCAGTTGACCGAGGGGCTGTGTCACGCCGATGAGACAAGTTGGCGAGTGTTCGAGCCGATTGAAGGCAAGGTCGGGTATCGTTGGTACCTATGGGTGATCCGCTCGACCTCGGCGATCGTGTATGTGATGGCACCCGGGCGCAGCGCGGAAGTACCGCTGGCGTATTTTTCCCAGCTCTTGGTGCAGACAGTGGTGGTGTGCGATCGGTATGCTGCGTACAAAAAGGTGGCGCGCATCATCGACCTATTACTCGCCTTTTGTTGGGCTCACGTGCGGAGAGACTTTCTCACCCTGGCGCGCAGCTATCCGGATACCGAAGTCTGGGCCATGGGCTGGGTAGCGCGCATTGGCACGCTGTATCATCTGAACGATACGCGCTTGGTCGTGCGGGACGACCCGGTGCGCTTTGCCGAACACGATAGGCAGCTCAGAGCGCATCTCGAGCAGATGATAGCCGATCGCTGCGCACAGTTGGCCGATGCGAGCCTGCGCCGCGCCGCACACAAAGTCCTGGTGAGTTTGCAGAACCACTGGGAGGGCTTGACGGTGTTTGTCGATCGGCCCGAGATTGCGATGGACAACAATGCCGCGGAAAGTGCGCTGCGCAACGAGGTACTCGGCCGCAAAGCCTATTATGGCTCGGGCAGTGTGTGGGCCGCGCACTTGGCCGGTTCCCTGTTTTCCCTTCTCATGACCCTGGTGCATTGCTGGCAGATCAACCCGCGTCTCTGGCTTACGCAGTATCTGCAAGCCTGTGCCGAACAAGGGCATCCGCCCACCGATTTATCCCCCTTTTTGCCGTGGATGATGAGTGCGCAGCGCCTGGCGGCGCTGCGCTTGGGCGGGGGTTTGTCCACTGCGCCAACGCCAAACGGCATCGCGATCGACACCTCGTGACTCATCGGTATTGCGGACGGGATTTCAGTGCCCAAGATCTCCACCTCATCGTCGACCTGATCGCACAGGCACCTGAGTTGTCGCGCACGGCGCTGTCTCAGCGCGTATGTCAGCAGTTGTGCTGGCTCAAGCCCGATGGCGGACTCAAAGAGATGAGTTGCCGCGTGGCGATGCTGCGCATGCAAGAGGATGGCTTGATCGCATTGCCGAGGGCGCGTGCCGCAAACTTTGATACCCGGCGCGCGCTCGTCGCCACGGCGGCCACCGATCCCCAGGGCGAGATCACCCAGCCCATCGATCGTCTCGGCAGGCTGGAGTTTCTCCCCGTCAGTACGGACACCAAGCGCGATTCGCGGCTGTGGAATGAGTATATCGAGCGCTATCACTATCTGGGCTATACGCCCCTGTCGGGCGCGCAGTTGCGCTACTTTGTCGCGATCGACGGGCAGTTCGTGGCCCTGCTCGGCTTTGGCGCCGCCGCCTGGAAAACCGCGCCCCGCGACCGGTTCATCGGCTGGAGCGATACCCAGCGCCGTCACCACCTGCATCGTGTCGTCAACAACGCGCGTTTCTTGATCCTGCCGTGGGTGCGCTCACAGGGTTTGGCTTCCAAGATCTTAGGGCGCATAGCCCGCCAGTTGCCTGCCGATTGGCAGAGCCGCTATGGCTATCGACCCGTGCTCCTGGAGACCTTCGTACAATCGGATCGTTTCCGTGGCACCTGCTACAAGGCTGCCAATTGGATCCACGTCGGACAGACTCAAGGACGCGGCAAACTCGATATCACGCACCAGCACGCCATGCCGGTCAAAGACATTTGGCTGTATCCGCTGCAGAAATCCTTCCGCCGGCAACTCACCGCCCAGCCCTTCGCCCCCGCATAGCAACTGCCGTCCCCCTATCAAAAAAGGCCGTCAGGCTCAAGACGGGTTGGTCGATTGTTTACGAAGAAAAATCTCTATCTCCTTCATCTTCATCGGGAAAAATGATTCATCCATTTTCTCTGACGCCCCAGCGCGTGCATACCCATTACACAATCAAAGGAGATGCAGAATTTCGTCCTCTGGAAGTGTTTGACGATGGACGTTTCACCTGGATCGACATGGGGCACCCCCAAGTGCTTCCTGCCGTCTTCATGATCGATGCCGAGGGTTCCCGACTGGTCAATTACCTTCTTCACTCCCCATATTTTGTGGTGCAGCGCCTGATGCCACATTTTCTGCTTAAGTTGGGCGGAACCGAGGTTGAAGTGATCAATTCCGACTACAGCAAGTCTTCTGGAGTGCAGGGAGAGGTGCCAGAGCAACGACCATGAAGGAAGAAGGAGCAATGGGCGCGGTCCGGTCCGGCATAAAAAAAGTCGTCTTGCCAAGTTCAGACATCGAGTCTTCGTCTGGCACAGAAGAACTTCCCGGTCCCTGGGAAGAAGCACAGGAATGGACGGGGGTGCCACCGGGCAAGGTACATCGCCATTTGCATTGGTGGGTGGCCGTAGGATTGGGAATGGCGGTGGTGCTGGGGTTTGGGATTCAGGTTTTGGTCGGGCGGGTACGGGCAGCCTCGCCTTCACCCAATGCCCAGGCGGTGGTTCTGGGACAGGCGCCGGCTGTCAGTGCCTTGCAGCATGAGTTGGTACGTGAACAAATGGCCGACCCTGGACCGCCTCCATCGCTGGTGGATGAAGCTGGAGAAAAAGCTCATCAGGCCGAGCAGGAACGACAGCATCAAATGGAGTTGGCCCGTGCCCAACAGGCAGCACAGATTGCGGCCAGTCCAATTTTGGCTATCGGGGGGCCAGTGGCTCAACCGGTTCCACTTTCAACCCCTGCACCAGGCAGTTCCCCGCCACCTGCAGATTCTGGTTCGGGGATAGGCATGCTTCCAGGGAGCGCATCAGTTCCCCCCAACCTTCCTTCCCTCGGGTTGGGCCTCAATGGGGTGGGTGCCTTACCCTCTCTGCCGGGGATGGTGGCTTCGCCCTGGAATCCGACCCCGTCCATACCGGGAACGGCGCCTCAAACTCCTCCGGCAACGGTGCGTTCACGCCAGAATACGACCCCTCTCGAACCGATTCAGCCGGCCAATCATGCCCTCGTGCTGGAGGGCACAGTCATGCCAGCAGTCTTGATCACCCAGATCGACAGTGACCTGCCCGGATTGATTACGGCCCAGATTACAGAAGATGTATACGATTCAATCGATGGAACTTTGCTGGCCATTCCCAAGGGCAGTCGACTGATCGGGCAGTTTGCGGCACGCATCTTGCCTGGGCAGGAGCGTTTGATGGCCTCTTTTCATCGCCTCATTTTGCCCAGTGGGGTGAGTTTTCAACTGGAGGATATGGTTGCTTCAGATGGTCAGGGGCAGTCAGGCATGCAGGATGAGGTGGATAATCGATTCTGGAAACGTCTGGGCGGACAGTTCATGACGGCCGGACTGGCTCAGATCATCGCCCAGCCTACGGGAGGGGTGACCGTGCTGGGAGGCATGGGTAATAATTTGACCACGGACGCGGCGGGTCAGATTTTGGTCAATACTGCCAGTATCGGTTTTGCCGGACAAGCCGCCATCGGCCCGGTGATCATCATCAAGAAAGGTTATCCTTTTTCCTTGTTGGTAAACCGAGATATGGACTTTTCTTCCTTGGCTTCTTCTGCGGAAATGTCGGGTACTTCCCTCAAGCCTTGAGGGGAAAAGGTTTCAACGGTGGGGTGACATCGCCGTTCTGGGCGCGCTGGCGCAACGCATGGTCGATCAACACGAGGGCCATCATGGCTTCCACGATGGGCGTGGCACGAATGCCGACACAGGGATCATGACGTCCGGTGGTCTGAACTTCTACGGCGTGTCCCTGGCTGTCAAGGGAACGACGAGGCAGGCGAATACTCGAAGTGGGTTTGATGGCCAAATGGGCAATGAGATCCTGTCCCGTGGATATTCCACCCAGAATCCCGCCGGCATGATTGCTTTGAAACCCATCCTGGGTCATTTCATCACCGTGTTCCGTGCCGCGCTGGGTCACCACGGCAAACCCATCGCCAATTTCCACGCCCTTCACGGCATTGATGGACATGAGTGCATGGGCAATGTCCGCATCCAGACGGTCGAAGACAGGTTCGCCCCACCCTGGGGGCAAACCGCTGACCACCACACTGAGACGCGCCCCCACGGAGTCTCCTGACTTGCGCAGATCATCCATGAACGATTCCAGTTGGGGGACAAGGTCCGGGTCCGGGCAAAAAAACGGATTTTGGTCGATGGCGGCCCAGTCTTTGACGGTGATGGGAATGGGCCCCAGTTGGGACAGGTACCCGCGAATGGTGATGCCATAACGCTGGATCAGCCATTTCCGGGCAACGGCGCCAGCGGCCACACGCGCCGCCGTTTCCCGGGCAGAGGAACGGCCTCCGCCGCGGTGATCACGCAGCCCGTATTTCTGCAGATAGGTGTAATCGGCGTGACCAGGCCGGAACTGCTGGGCGATTTTATCGTAATCACGACTGCGCTGGTCTTCGTTGTGAATCACGAGGGCAATGGGTGTGCCCGTTGTGAGCCCTTCGAAAACACCAGACAGGATCTGTACCTGATCCGTTTCGCGACGTTGGGTGACATGACGGGAGGTACCGGGTTTGCGTCGATCCAGGTCGGGTTGGATGTCGGCTGCGCTGAGGGGCAGTCCGGGTGGGCACCCGTCGATCACGGCACCCAGTGCGGGGCCATGGCTTTCCCCAAAGGTCGTGACACAAAACATTCGCCCCCATGTATTACCGGCCATACCCATTCCTCGCACAAAAGTTGAATCTTAGCATGGAGTTTCGCGGCGAGGTCTGCGGGATCACCCGATTCGAGGGGATTCCGAACACCGCAGTTCGGCAGTCGATTTTCTTCAACCTGTGCGTGCTATGCCATATTGAGAGAAATGCAACTGGTAGTGGGCAGGGTCCGGCAATGTGATCCGTACCCGTCCTCCCACCGGCAGGGTGAGTTTGTCGCGCACGTGACCGAAGGGCAGATTCTGCAACAGGGGAATGGGGACCAGATATTGCAGGTAATCCACCACCTGTTCCAGGGTGTAAGGTGCCGCCGAGGCATGGGTGGGTTCGCACCGGTTGAACTGGCCCCACAGGATGGCACGCACCGAATTGAATACGCCTGCGTGGTACAACTGCATCAGGTAACGCTCGATGATGTAAGGCTCTTCGTTCACTTCTTCCAGAAACAGGATGCCTTCCTCTATCCGGGGTAGATAAGGTGTCCCCACCAGGTGAGCCACCAGGGACAGGTTGCCACCCCATAGGATTCCTTCCAGTCCGTTGTCGATTTGCTGGCGTAGGCGCATTCCGGCCGCTCCCTCATGAGCGGTGAAAGGTAGACGAATGAGGGGGGATGAGTGGGTTTCGTTTTGCAGCAGGGGTAAAAAATGGTCCTGGTGCAATGTGCTCCGATGGGGATGTCCGAAATCGGGGGCGGCCATGGGGCCTGCAAAGGTGACCAGTCCCGTCTGCGCCAGTATTGCCAGATGAAGCGCCGTGACATCACTGAAGCCGATGATGGGTTTGCGGGCCGCAGCGATGGCATCATAGTCCAGATGGGGAAGCAGGCGGGTCAAGCCGTAGCCTCCGCGCGCGGCCATGATGGCATCCACCTTGGGATCACGGATCAGTTCGTGAAAGTCTTCCAGTCGTTCGGTATCGGTTCCCGCAAAATATTCGTGTCGATTGTGAATATGGGTTCCTTCGCGCACAGTCCAACCGTGTTCCGAGAAATACAGGATGGCCATTTCCAAAGCCCCAGGCTCAGTCAGGAAGCCGGAAGGTGCGCATAGACCTAGGGAGGGGTTGGGTGGGAGCAAGTAGGATAACTGTGGGTTCATGACTCAAATATAACGTGAAATTCGTTGGCCGTCATCGGGGGGCCTGGATAATCGTTGTGCAGTCGTTATCTGATTGCCTCGGGTTTTCTGACTGTTGGCAGTTATGACATAATGATCGGCTCAGTGGAGGATCTTGGTGATGACGGCTCAAACCCTTTATGACAAGTTATGGCAGGCTCATGTGGTGCGTGAAGAAAGCGATGGCACGGCATTGTTGTACATCGATCGCCATCTCGTTCATGAGGTGACCAGCCCACAGGCCTTCGAGGGTTTGACTCTGGGAGAACGACCCTTATGGCGGAGGCGGAGTATCGTGGCCACTGCGGATCATAATACGCCGACTGTCACCCAGACGGAGATTCATGATCCCATCTCGCGTCTGCAGGTGGAAACCTTGAGCCGGAATTGTCAATCCTTTGGAGTAACGCTGTATCCCATGGGCGATCAGCGTCAGGGTATCGTGCATGTCATGGGGCCGGAGCAGGGGGCTACCCTGCCGGGCATGACAGTGGTTTGCGGGGATTCCCATACCAGCACGCATGGGGCTTTTGCTGCCCTGGCTTTTGGCATCGGCACCTCCGAAGTGGAACATGTCATGGCCACCCAGACTTTGGTGGCGCGCCGCTCCAGAACCCTGCGCGTCACAGTGGACGGGACTCTGGCGGAAGGCGTGACGGCCAAGGATGTGGCTCTCTACATCATTGGGCATATCGGCACTGCCGGGGGTACGGGATATGCCATCGAGTTTGCGGGGGAGGTCATCCGGGGGCTCAGCATGGAAGGGCGCATGACTCTGTGCAATATGGCCATCGAAGCCGGGGCTCGGGCGGGTTTGATCGGTGCCGATGAGGTTACCTTTGCTTACCTGAAGGGGCGTCCCTATGCCCCATCCGATGTTCAGTGGGCCCAGGCTGTCTCCTACTGGCGCACCCTGCACAGCGATGAGGGAGCGGCGTTCGACAAGGAAGTCACTGTGTCGGCTCAGCATATTGAACCCTTGGTGACCTGGGGAACTTCGCCTGAAATGGTGGTAAGCGTGACAGGACAGGTGCCAGATCCCCATCTGGAAATGGATCTGGTGCGTCGTCAGAGCATGGAACGGGCTTTGAGCTACATGGGGCTGAATGCCAATACGCCCATGATCCGGATTTCTCTGGACAAGATCTTCATTGGTTCCTGTACCAATTCCCGCATCGAGGATCTGCGCGCAGCGGCGGCAGTCGTGAAGGGCCGGCATGTGGCGGCCAACATCAAATTGGCCATGGTGGTTCCAGGTTCCGGATTGGTCAAGGCTCAGGCAGAAGCCGAGGGATTGGATCGGATATTTCTCGCGGCAGGTTTTGAATGGCGCCATCCTGGCTGTTCGATGTGTCTGGGTATGAATGAGGATCGCCTCAGCCCGGGGGAGCGTTGTGCCTCCACCTCCAACCGGAATTTTGAAGGGCGTCAGGGAACGGGCGGGCGTACCCATCTGGTCAGCCCACAGATGGCCGCTGCTGCAGCCATTGCAGGACATTTTGTCGATATTCGGGAGAACTTTTGATGCGTGCTTTCGTCCCCCTGAACGGTCTCGTGGTGCCCCTCGACCGGGCCAATGTGGATACTGATGCCATCATTCCCAAGCAGTTTCTCAAATCCATTCATCGAACTGGTTTTGGCCCCAATCTATTTGATGCTTGGCGTTATCTGGATGAAGGTCAGCCTGGACAGGACAATCGTTTGCGTCCCCTGAACCCTGAATTCGTCCTCAACCAACCCCGCTATCAAGGGGGGCAGATCCTTCTGGCCCGGGAAAACTTTGGTTGTGGTTCGAGCCGTGAACATGCCCCCTGGGCGCTGGATGACTATGGATTTCGGGTGATCATCGCCCCCAGTTTTGCCGATATTTTCTTTAATAATTGCTTTAAAAATGGTTTGCTTCCTATTGTTCAAAAAGAAGAAATAGTTGATTTTATATTCAATGAATCGGGGGTGACCGAAGGCTATCGATTGAAGGTGGATTTGTCTGCGCAGACCCTGACGACACCGACTGGAAAGGTTTTTGAGTTCACCGTGGATGGGTTTCGTAAAGAGTGCCTGCTGCGCGGGTTGGATGAAATCGGGCTGACCTTGCAACATGCCGATGAG
>NZ_DAHVHV010000059.1:0-11532 GCF_027317285.1 Ferrovum sp.
TAACGGTTATTTCTTCGTGAGCACTACAATTTATTACTCCCTTGTAGTACCCACACCTATCGGTATCAAATTTTTAATGAACAATCTCTTTCTGGTTGCGGGGGTAGGATTTGAACCTACGACCTTCGGGTTATGAGCCCGACGAGCTGCCAGACTGCTCCACCCCGCGTCCGTCTTGAGTAGAGTTCGCTACTTTACAGATTGTTTTCCGGTCTGTCAAATTTACTTGCGCCATTTTTTCCCGGTCCCTTCCTGAAAAACCGCCCCACGAAGGTTTTAACCAATTGAAAAAATGGACGTTATACTTTCTTTATTTTTTTGAAAAAAAGATTCAAAAAAGCGCTCAAGTAGATTCCGTGGCCAAAAGCGTTCGTCAGCGCGTCAGAACCAGGCGCGGCACGGTGTCCGTACCCACCCATAACAACGCATTCTGGCCGTAGGCTCGACCCAGCGCCAAAACCTTTTCATGGGGCCAGTCGAAAACCAGAAGACACGGTTCGCCTGGACACCCCCCGTCCGGATCTTCTCCCACGCCCTGAAATATCCGGCAGCCCTGCGCCACGACCTCCTGTTCCAGACGCGCCTGAGCCGCCCGGTTTTCCGCCTCGGTACGGGGTTCGCTGGCCGGGTTGTAGGCGCTGACAAACACGGCGCTGCACGCATCGTGACGTGCCATCAACGCACCGAGCGTGGGTGAGGGCTGACCGACATGCATCACGAACTCCCTCCCCCCCTCGTCCGTCACCCGGTAATCACTGCCTCGATAAATCGCCAGAAGTTCTGGAGAAATGGCCGTCGGCTCAGTGGTGTTCATGGTCACCTTCGCGCCAATGATCTCCCTCGCGCCAACGCTCCCCTTCCGGATGACCGTCACGCATCCAGGGTCCGCCCTCGCGGTGCCAAAACTCGGGATGCAAACGGTAGTAGGGAACAAACGTCCCGAGATACCAGGAATTTCTGACGAAGTAGACCGGTCGCCCGCAGGCAGCATACTGAACGCAGAAATTCGGCCAGTGACGCCACACGCGCGGCGGGACGCGCAAATAAAGGGGCGGCGGCGGGGCAACGCCATAGGGGGTTGGCGCAACCCAGACCGGTTGCGAAAAAATCAGTTGAGGCGCCGGACCGGGGCCCACCACCACGGGACCGTAAAACTCCGGATCACCCAACTCGAAAGCAGATGCCGACATGCTGGCCCACAGGGCTCCCCATACGACCCCAGTCATCTGCAGGGCCCGTTTGATGTGTTTTTTCATAATCGTCCATAATAAGGTAAATCAAGGTCACTCGATTCTATAACACCCCCTGATTAAAATCATCCCAGCATGGACGCCTTCAATCAGGATCCGTTCCGCACCCCTTTCTGGTCGCCTGCTTTGATCTTCCAAATGAGCAGTCATTTCATTACTTCAACTTGTGTTGTATAATTGAACCATGGAAAAAAATATAGCCACTGCTGTTTTCGAGTCACTTTCTTCCGGCCTGCGTCTGGACGTATACCGGTCGCTCGTCAAGAAAGGCAGGGAAGGCATGGTCGCGGGCGAAATCGCTTCCACGCTCCACATTCCTCCGACCAACCTGTCCTTCCACCTCAAGGCACTGACGCAGGCAGGCTTGCTCACAGTGACGCAGGAGGGACGTTTTCAGCGCTACCAGGCCAATATTCCGCTGATGCTGGATCTGATCGCCTATCTGACCGAAGAGTGTTGTGCCGGTCACCCCGAGCAATGCCTTCCCTCCTGCACCGATACCATCCTGCCGTTCTTTTCTTCTACTACTGTGAATTCCGATCGATGAACATTCTCTTCCTCTGTACGGGCAACTCCTGTCGCTCGATCCTTGGCGAAGCCACCTTCAACCACTTGGCCCCAGCCGGCTGGAAAGCCATGAGCGCTGGCAGCCGGCCCACCGGGCAAGTCCACCCGCGCTCGCTGGCTTTGCTCGCCCACGCCGGCATCTCCACCGCGGATTATTACAGTAAATCGTGGAACGACCTGCCGACCCTGCCGGATATCGTGATCACCGTGTGTTCCAGCGCCGCAGGAGAAACCTGTCCGGCTTACCTCGGCCCTGTCCTGCGGGCCCACTGGGGGGTTGAAGATCCCGCCCACGCCACCGGAACCGAGGAAGAAATCTATGCCGCGTTCATGACGGCCTACCGGACTTTACGTCTGCGCATCGAAGCCTTTTTGGCATTACCGCTGGCCGAGCTGCAGCAGGACAAAACAAAACTCAAGGCCGAACTTGACCGCATCGGCACCTTGACACCTTGATGAAACGGTTTCAATCCCACCAACCACCTCAGGAACTCATGGTTGGCTATATCCATTTAAAGTAAATTTCGAGAGGAATCCCCATGACCACGATTCATGTTTTCGATCCGGCGCTGTGTTGCAGCACAGGTATTTGTGGTGTTCAGGTCGATCAGGCGCTGGTAACTTTTGCTGCGGACGTGGACTGGGCCAAAAAGAACGGCGCCCAGATCGAGCGCATGAATCTTGCCCAGCAACCCCTTGCTTTTGCCGAAAATGCCACCGTCAGGTCCTTCCTGGAACGTTCCGGCCCGGAGGCCTTGCCCCTGATTCTGGTGGAAGGGGAAGTGGCTCTGGCGGGTCGTTACCCCACCCGAACCGAGTTGGCACGCTGGGCGGGCATCGCCAAATCCTTCTCCCCGAAAATTGACGTCGTTTGCTGCACCGACTCAGGATGCTGCTGAACTCCGGAATGGCTCTGCAATTTCTTCATCACCCCCCACGCTTTCTTTTCTTTACAGGAAAAGGCGGGGTGGGCAAGACTTCGATGGCCTGCGCCACGGCTCTTCAACTGGCGACCGAAGGTAAATCCATACTGTTGGTCAGTACGGACCCTGCTTCGAATGTTGGCCAGGTATTCGGCGTTGGTATCGGCCACCGCATCACACCCATTCCTGCCGTTCCCAACCTGGCCGCACTCGAAATCGACCCGCTGGCAGCAGCCCAAAACTTCCGGGAACGCATCCTTGATCCGGTGCGAGGGGTATTACCCGAACCCGTGGTAAAGGTCATCGCGGAACAACTCTCGGGAGCCTGTACCACAGAAATTGCCGCTTTTGACGAATTCACTGCGCTGTTGGTGGACTCTGCCCTGACTGCCGATTACGAACACATCATTTTCGATACCGCCCCCACCGGCCACACCATCCGCTTGCTTCAACTGCCCGGCGCATGGACCACTTTTCTGGAAACGGGAAAGGGTGATGCATCCTGCCTGGGCCCCTTGGCCGGACTGGAAAAACAACGTACAACCTATAAGGCCGCCGTCAAAGCGTTGACCGATCCTGCATGCACACGCCTGATTCTGGTGTCTCGCGCACAATGTGCCACGTTGCGCGAAGTCGCACGCACCTCAAAAGAACTGCTCTCCCTTGGGGTGTCGCAACAGTACCTCGTCCTCAACGGGGTGCTCCCCGCCATGGATCCAGCCTGCGATGAACTGGCCACCGCCCTCTACCAGCGCGAACAGGCAGCACTCGCTGCCCTCCCGGATACCCTCAAAACCCTTCCCCGCGATCAGGTTGAACTCAAGCCCTTCAATCTGGTAGGCCTGGATGCCTTGCGCCATTTTTTCACCAGCGACCCTGCCCCTTCGGACACTGGTAAATTACCGGAGTCACGGAACAGCCCCAACCTCTCTGACCTGATCGATCAAATAGCCAAAGATGGCCGTGGGTTGATTCTGCTGATGGGCAAGGGCGGGGTGGGCAAAACCACATTGGCGGCGGCGGTCGCGGTTGGGTTGGCTCGCAAGGGATTCTCCGTTCACCTGACCACCTCAGATCCTGCCGCCCATCTGACCCACACGCTGAAAGGTGCGCTGGCCCAACTGACCGTCAGTCGCATCGACCCCGCCGAGGAAACAAAACGCTATCGACAGCAGATACTGGACACCCAGGGGCCCCGGCTCGATGCCGAAGGACGTGCCGTGCTGGAAGAGGACCTGCGTTCTCCCTGTACTGAAGAAATTGCCGTATTCCAGGCCTTCTCCCGGATCATCCGGGAAGCAGACAGGCAGTTTGTGGTCATGGACACTGCCCCCACAGGTCATACGCTGCTTTTGCTGGATGCCACCGGAGCCTATCACCGCGCAGTCACGAGGACGGGCGGCAATACCAACCTTCACGTCACGACACCGATGATGCAATTACAAGACCCGAAGCGGACAAAGGTGCTGCTGGTGACCTGGGCAGAAACCACGCCTGTGCTGGAAGCCGCGAACTTGCAAGCCGACCTGCGCCGTGCAGGCATCGAACCGTGGGCCTGGGTGGTCAACCAGAGCATTGCTGCAGCGCACCCACACGCACCACTGTTGCGGGCACGCGCACGGAACGAGTTGCCCGAAATCCACGCCATCGCCACCCGGCATGCCCGTCGGTATGCGCTCATTCCCCTGCTGAAACATGAGCCGATCGGCATCGATCGACTCATGGAACTGATCCATGTCCGCCCTGAAGGTTTTGATCGAAAAACCAAAGGAAACATGACCGACCCGATCCCGCCACAGAATCCAGGCGCCTGACTCATGAGTATTTTCGAACGTTATCTGACCCTGTGGGTTTTTCTCTGTATCCTGGCTGGAATCGCCCTGGGGCAAGTTCAGCCAGACGTGTTTCAGGCCGTCGGACACATGGAGGTCGCCAAGGTCAATCTCCCGGTGGGACTATTGATCTGGGTAATGATCATTCCCATGCTGGTCAAGGTGGACTTCGGTGCGTTGCACGAAGTCCGTCAACACGTTCGAGGCATCGGTGTGACGCTGTTCGTGAACTGGCTGGTCAAACCTTTCTCCATGGCATTCCTGGGCTGGCTGTTTCTCCGCCACCTGTTTGCCGGTCTGTTGCCAACTGACCAGACCGACAGTTACATTGCCGGTCTGATCCTGCTGGCCGCCGCACCCTGCACGGCGATGGTCTTTGTCTGGAGTCGCCTGACCCAGGGCGATCCACTCTTCACACTGACGCAGGTCGCCTTGAACGACAGCATCATGGTCGTGGCATTTGCCCCGCTGGTAGGTTTCCTGCTCGGCATTTCCGCCATTACCGTACCGTGGGATACACTGATCACCTCGGTGGTGCTTTACATAGTGATCCCCGTAGGGTTGGCCCAGTTCTGGCGAAAGTGGCTTTTAAGCCGCGGTCAGGCCACCTTCGACGTAGCGATGAGCCGGATCGGCCCCTGGTCGATGGCCGCCTTGCTGGCAACCCTGGTGCTGCTCTTCGCCTTTCAGGGCGAGGCCATCCTGACGCAACCGCTGGTCATCGCCCTGCTGGCGGTCCCCATCCTGATTCAGGTCCTGTTCAACTCGGCCCTGGCCTACGGCCTCAATCGATGGGTCGGCGAGAAACATAATGTGGCATGCCCCTCTGCCCTGATCGGTGCTTCCAACTTCTTTGAGCTGGCCGTAGCCGCCGCCATCAGTTTGTTTGGCTTTCATTCGGGTGCCGCATTGGCCACCGTTGTCGGCGTGCTGATTGAAGTGCCGGTGATGCTGCTGGTGGTGCGCGTGGTCAATGCAACCAAGCCATGGTATGAACGTCGCGCCTGACGCCATGCCCGATGATGAACAGAAAGGAAGGTTCCTCGGTCATTTCCCGCCGGACACGACCTGTCCCAACAAATCCGAACAATTTGTTTCGACGTCTGTACGATACAGAACAGACAGCCCTCCGGTTTCACTCTAAACTTGACGCTTCTCTGCAAGTTCAGTTAGTGTTGGCAACCCTGGAGAACCCGTGTGTCTCCTGTCGATCATTCCCTTGCTACCAATCGTCTGCTGGAAGGCTTGCCCCACGAAAGCCGGGAACAACTGCTGTCCGGATGCGAATTGGTTGATCTGTCCTTTGGTGAGATCTTGACCGAATCGGGAGACCGTATTCGCCATATTTACTTCCCCACCAAAAGTTTCATTTCCCTGATCGCACGAACTGATGACCATGCACTGGAAACGGGATTGGTCGGAGACGAGGGCATGTTTGGAATTTCCCTGATCCTGGGCGTGGACCTTTGTCCTTTGCAAGCTTTGGCACAAGGGGCTGGTCCGGCTTTGCGCATGCCAACTTCCTCATTCATTCGAGAACTCGATCAGAATATTGCCTTGCAACGAACATTGAAATACTATCTTTTCGTGGTGATCAGCCAACTCACACAAACCGTAGTCTGCAACCACTTCCATCGGATAGAAACACGCCTTGCCCGATGGCTCCTGATGATGCAGGACAGAGCTCACTCCGATGAATTTCATGTCACGCACGAGTTTCTGGCCTATGTACTGGGTGTGCGCCGCGCGGGAGTCACCAAAGCCGCCACTTCTCTGCAACAGAATCAGTTGATTCACTACAAGCGGGGAGATATCACGATTCTTGACCGGGTTGGTTTGGAGAACGCTTCCTGCAACTGTTACGAAACTGACAAAGTCACTTACACCCGTATCATGGTTCAATAAGCAGGAACAGGAAATAGGACAATCAGACGGTTACAGTAGAATACGATGCAATCATGCATCGAAGGATGGATTGTGATCCTGACCAAGGGACGAGAGCGTATGAGTCATCCGTTTAGTTTATTTGGGACAGCCTCCGGTGAGTAATCCCTCGGAAGATTCCTTACGGCCCCCCCCCATCGAATCCGAACGCGATCAGATCAGCCAGAATATCGAGGCCATTCTGCAGTTCTACTCGCGAGAAGATCAAAAGATCAGTCACTCTCAACGGATCCTGGAACGTATCAGTCTGTTCATCGGGCAACCGATTTTTGTAGGGGCCATCCTGATTTTTGTTGCGCTCTGGACAATTTTCAATATCGTATTGCACCAACTTGGCCTGCCAGAATTCGATCCGCCTCCGTTTTTCTGGCTGCAGGGAATCATTGGTCTGAGCGCATTACTCATCATGACCGTGGTGCTCACCAAGCAGAACCGAATGGCCAGGCTCGAGGAACAACGCGCTCATCTGGACTTGAAAGTGACGCTATTGACCGAACAAAAGGCGGCCAAATTGATAGACCTGCTGGAAGAGTTGAGACGAGATTTGCCAAATGTCAAAAACCGCCATGATCCCGAAGCGACCGCGCTGCAGCAGTCCATGAGTCCGGATTTGGTGCTTGCCGCACTGGATGAAGGCGGAAATTCGGAAGAACGCTTGAAGCAGAGCACAGAAACCCAAGAGGGCGCAAACAGTAGCCAGAAAACAGATGACCGGGTTCCCGTCAGTGGGACCGAGGGTAAAGTTTGATCTCGAGATTTTGCAAGGCCGTACGTAATCCTTCTTCGATGACGGGGTGATAGAACGGCATTTCAAGCATCTGCGTGATGGTCATTTTGTTCTGTAACGCCCAGGAAAGCAGATGCGCCAAATGCTCGGCCGCAGGCGCCAACATTTCCGCGCCCAGAAAGCGGCCAGTCGTCAGATCCCCGTAGACGTTCAGCAGGCCCTTGTTCTCGAGCAGAATGCGCGCACGGCCCTGGTTCTCGAAGTTTACCTGTCCGGTAGCAAAGGTGCCAGTTTTCATTTCATGGAATCCCCCACCCACGATGCCGATCTGCGGATCGGTGAACACAACCCCGAGGGGAACCCGGCGCAAGCCGGGACTCACTGGCTTGCCCAGCGCAAGCAATGCAGCATTTTTACCTGCAATACCCCCCTCATCAATGGCTTCATGAAGAAGCGGTATGAAGTTGCTGGCATCGCCCGCAATAAAAATTGTGCTTTCCCCATCTGTGCTCATGGTTCGGGTGGTTGCCGGATCGAACAAAGGCACACCTTTGGCGTCGAGCCAGAGCGTGGTCTGGTTGAGGTCAATGCCCGTGACATTCGGGATCCGACCAGTGGCGGCCAGGACGTAATCGAAAGAATCGGTCTCCCGAGAACCATTGGCTCCCAGGCGACCAATGACGACACGATCACCATCCCGAAACATGGTCTCGATGTGGGTATCAGACTCCAGGGTGAATTCTTCATTGAAGGCTGCGATGGCATAAGAGCGTATCTCCGGGTCACTGATAGGGCCAACGTCACCTCCCCGTCCGAGGACGACGACACGAACGCCCAACCGATGCAGAGCCTGGCCCAATTCCAGGCCAACAATTCCCGGACCGATCACAGCCATGGCTTTTGGCAGATCGAGCCAGTCAAATACGTCGTCGCTGACGATCATGCGGTCACCCAAAACCTCGAACGAATCAGGATAGGCTGCACTGGAGCCGGTTGCAATGACGATGCTTTTGGCTGTCAGGCGGATATGGTCAGAGACCGCAATCGTATGATTGTTTAAAAAACGTGCATGACCACGAATACGGTCCTCGTCGGGAATGATACGCATTTCACGCTGCACGAAACCAACAAAGCGATCGCGCTCCCGTCGGATGCGCGCCATGACCTCGTGACCATCCACGCGGATAATACCCTCCACATGAATGCCAAAACCCGAGGACTTCCTGACGGCATGGGCGGATTCGGCTGCGGCAATCAGGAGTTTGCTCGGCATGCAGCCCACGCGCGCGCAGGTGGTGCCATAGTCCCCTCCTTCAATAATTGCAGTGCGTGCTCCGGCGGCTATCGCCGCATGGTACGCACCCAGACCTGCGGTGCCGGCGCCGATGACGGCAACGTCGACTTGCACAGTCTTCATATCCCGCCAGGCTCCGATTCAGACTGTCTTGTGCGCGGCGAAATGCGCTTCCAGATCATCCGCACTGCCGATGAGTCTGCCGCCGATGAAGACCTGCGGCCAAGTGCGGCTGCCGGAAACCGCATGCAATGTGCTTGAGGTGATGTGTTTTCCAAGGCTGATCTCGTCGTAGATGACTCCCCGGGATTCAAGCAATGCCTTGGCCCGCGCACAGTAGGGACAACCGGGTTTTGAAAAAATCAGCACGGGTTCGGGCACGACAGCCTTCGGGTTGATGTATTTGATCATGGTTTCGGCATCGGAAACTTCGAGTGGGTCGCCTTCCTTTTCCGGTTCGATGAACATTTTCTCGATCACGCCATTCTTGACCAGCATGGAATAGCGCCAGGAACGCTTGCCAAATCCAACCTCGGACTTATCCACCAGCAATCCCATCCCGGCCGCGAATTCGCCGTTTCCATCCGGAATCATTCTCAAGTTGTCGGCTCCCTGATCCTTCTGCCATTCGTTCATCACAAAGGCATCATTGACCGCCAGGCAGACGATCTCATTCACCCCATTGGCTCGGAAGAGATTGGCCAATTCCTTATAGCGCGGCAGGTGCGTGCCCGAACACGTCGGCGTATAGGCGCCGGGCAGAGCAAACACAACGACGGTCTGCCCCTGAAAGAGTTCGTCCGTAGTGACATCCTTCCACTGGCCATGGGTGCGGGTTTTGAATGTCACCTTGGGGACAGGTTTGCCTTCTAGGCTCTTGGCGCTGGGTAGCATGATGACTCCTTGGGGTGATAATGGATCTGTTGTCAGGCGGATTTCTATTTGGATTCGTGTTCATGAACCGTACAAACCAGCACGGCCACCACGGTCCAGACTGCCTCAACAAGCACATTTTTTCGGTGCGGTAACGCACAGTTAAGTAACCAATTTTTTTGAACTTTCCCTAGTTTTCGAATGGATTCCGGACGGCTTTGGGATGTACGATCCGTACGATACCGCACACTGTAACAATAAGATAATCTATACTGGCATCCTAGGATTATCTATACAGCAAGACCGGAGGGTTCGTTTGAGTCCAACCAATGTACAAAAGGGAACCTGCATGTCACCTCCACCGGACCCTCGTCAAAATCATCTTCTTGCTGCCTTGCCCGAGGAAGACTACGCACACTTCTCGCTCCTTATGGAATGGGTTCAGATGCCCCTCGGCAAGGTTCTCTACGAGTCCGGCATTCAGATGCGCCATGTTTATTTTCCCACCGACTCCATCGTGTCCCTGCTCTATGTCATGGAAGACGGTTCATCGGCCGAAATTGCCGTGGTTGGCAATGAAGGTGTCGTCGGAGTCCCTCTGTTTATGGGGGGCGAAACGACCCCCAGCCGGGCGGTCGTGCAAAGTGCTGGTTACGCTTACCGTCTGAAGGGTCAACTTCTGAAAAACGAGTTTTCCCGCGCAGGTCCGATGCAAATCCTATTGCTGCGCTACACCCAGGCATTGCTGACCCAAATGGCACAAACAGCGGTATGCAACCGGCATCACAGCTTGGATCAACAGTTCTGCCGATGGCTCCTGCTGAGCCTCGACCGCTTGTCCTCCAACGAACTGATCATGACTCAGGAGCTGATTGCAGGCATGCTCGGGGTACGCCGCGAGGGCGTCACAGAAGCCGCCGGAAATGTGCAGAAGGCAGGCTTGATCAAGTACAGCCGTGGCCATATCACCATTCTCGACCGGGTAGGGCTGGAAAAGCGGGTCTGCGAATGTTACGCCGTGGTCAAGAAAGAGTTCGATCGCCTTCTTCCTGAGTAGTATCTGCCTACAGTCGGCCTTTACCTGAAGAACCGGGTTGTCCGCTCTCCAGGCAGGCAAACCGCCAGGTGGTTGCGCGCAGGTCCCCCTGGCTTCTGACATCCGATCCGACATCTGATAGGCACTCCTCTGTTCGGCATCGCACAGAACATATCCACCAGTCAGGACACCATGAAGAGTTCAGGTCTGCCTCTTTGCTTCTTACCAGAGGGAGGAGGATCGCTTTCCCACCCTTGAACAACTTCTTGAAAAACACGCTGCCCTCCGGAAAACCGAAGGCCCTGATGCACCATCGACAAGCAGGTAGGTCCATGTCCAGAAAACCACTCGATCCGCTCCTGTCTGTCGACAATGCCCCCACCACGGCAGACAGCATCACGGAACGCCGCCATCAAGTGGCCATGCCGATAACGGGCGCTTTGCAGAACGCAATTTTCAACAGCGCCAACTTCTCGAGTATCGCCACTGACGCAAAGGGCGTCATTCAAATCTTCAATGTCGGGGCCGAGTGTATGCTCGGCTACACGGCCGCCGAAGTGATGAACAAAATCACACCAGCCGACATTTCCGATCCGCAGGAAGTCATTGCGCGTGCCAAAGCGTTGAGCCTCGAACTTGGAACACCCATTACGCCCGGCTTCGAGGCTTTGGTGTTCAAGGCCTCGCGCGGGATCGAGGACATCTACGAGTTGACCTACTTTCGCAAGGACGGGAGCCGCTTCCCGGCGGTGGTATCCGTCACGGCGCTACGGGACGCGCAGGACGCCATCATCGGCTATCTGTTGATCGGTACCGACAACACCGCGCGCAAGCAGGTCGAAGCAGAACAGAAGAAACTCAATCAGCGCTTGCGCGACCAGCAGTTCTACACACGCTCGCTCATCGAATCCAATATTGACGCAATCATAACGACCGATCCGTCCGGAATCATCACCGACATCAATCAGCAGATGGAGGCACTCACCGGTTGCACGCGCGACGAATTGATCGGCACGCCGTTCAAGAACTATTTTACCGATCCAGATCGAGCCGAGGCGGCCATCAAACTGGTGCTGAGTGAAAAGA
>NZ_DAHVHV010000005.1:0-75113 GCF_027317285.1 Ferrovum sp.
TCGACAAAGGTTCGACGGGAACGGGGTGGAACGGCGGTCAGAAGAAAGGAAATCCATTCCGAGAGCAGCAGACAGACCGAGGAGGTGAGTGACATGAAGAGGAATCAGGGGTTGAAAACCCTTCATTGGTCGCTGCGCTACCCGCTTCAAAAACAACCCCGAGCGGGTAGCGCAGCGACCTCGCAAATCGAATTTCATGTCAAGTGTTTTTTGCATTTTTTTGAAAATATTTATCGCGTGGGTGGATGCCTTCGGTATTGCAAAAAAGTCCGCGAATGTCTAAAGTTCAGTTAGACATGGTAAACTTTTCCAAATTAATGGGTTGGGTGTGGGACTTCCGTGACTCCGTAACACTTTGACATAGGTTTGTGACCGAACCGTGACAGTCAAATGACACTTTTATGACAGTTCGTTAAGGGGAAGTGCCTGGGGTGAAATCTCTGCTGGCCAGGTTCTGAGGTAGAATGGGCGCCATTGTTCTGGAGCGTTGCCATGACTGAATTGCCCATCTCTGCCGATCTGAAAAGTACCGTCCTGATCGAGGCGCTGCCCTACATCCAGCGTTTTCATGGCAAGACCATCGTGATCAAGTACGGGGGGAATGCCATGACGGAAGTCGCGCTTCAGGAAAAATTTGCGCGCGATGTGGTGTTGCTCAAACTGGTCGGGATGAATCCGGTGGTGGTTCACGGCGGCGGACCTCAAATCGGTGAGTTGTTGAAGCGGGTCGGCAAGCAAAGCGAGTTCATCCAGGGCATGCGGGTCACCGATGATGAAACGCTGGATGTGGTGGAGATGGTGCTGGGGGGGCTGGTCAATCAGGACATCGTCACCCTCATCAACAAGGCGGGGGGGAATGCAGTGGGGCTGACCGGCAAGGACGGCAACTTCATTCACGCGCGCAAGTTGATGCTCAGGGCGCCCGATACCTCGGATGAAGCCATCGATATTGGACAGGTGGGCGAGGTGGTGCGGATCGATCCCGGCATCGTCAATCTGCTGTGCCATCAGAACTTCATACCGGTGATCGCGCCGTTAGGCGTGGGTGAGCAGGGGGAGGCGTACAACATCAATGCGGATCTGGTGGCGGGCAAGCTGGCGGTGACCCTGCAGGCGGAAAAACTTCTCCTGCTCACCAATACGGCAGGCGTTCTCGATCAGGCGGGCGAGGTATTGACCGGATTGACCGCCCATCGGGTGCAGGCTCTGATCCAGGACGGCACCATTCGGGGAGGCATGCTCCCGAAGATTGCCTGTGCGCTGGATGCGGTGCAGAATGGGGTCAAGACCGCCCACATCATCGACGGGCGGGTTCCCCACGCGGTCCTTCTGGAAGTACTGACCGACGAAGGAATCGGTACCCTGATTCGCGGCGCCGCAGCCAATCGGGGGTCTTGAGCCGCAGATTCTCGATTTATAGGAAGTTTATCCAAAGTTATCAAAAAAACCTAAACTTGCTATAAATGAAAGGCTAAGTGCATTCTGAGGTTGGAAGTACCCAAGTGAAGCCGCCCGACCAGACGCTCCAGCCGAATTCAGTTCGACCAGCCCCTCGCTTTTGCGTTGGGCCTCACTATGAGTTTGTCGGTGGGGTTTGACGAGACTACGGCATTGCCGTATAGTAAAACCATGCTCACGGTCATCGAAACCCCTACGTTTGTCCGCTTCGCCAGCGATTATTGGAACGATGAAGATCGAACCAGTTTTATCACCTTCATCGCCGGAAATCCAGATGCTGGGGATGTCGTGCCCGGCTCGGGCGGTGTAAGGAAGGTTAGATGGGGGAGTGCTGGTCGTGGCAAGCGTGGCGGAGTACGAGTCATTTACTTCAATCGTCTCGTCAATGGAGAAATCTGGTTACTGCTGGTCTACGGGAAGTCCGTGCGTGAAAACATCCCAGCGCATGTGCTTCGTCAGATCAAAGAGGAAATTGAAAATGCGTAAAACAAAACAGAAGCCTATCAGCCGTCGGCCCCAAATCGACATTGGAGCCGAACTGCTAACTTCAGTGCGTGAAATGAAGGCCGGTATTTGTGCTCGCACCCATCAACCCGAGATCTCGGAAGTCGCTCATGCTCGTCTGGTGTCGGGGCTTTCTCAAACTGCTTTCGCGGCGCTGCTTGGAGTTTCTGTGCGTACGCTCCAAGATTGGGAACAAGGTCGTCGCGAGCCGTCGGGCGCAGCAAAAACGCTTTTCCGTGTCGCCGAACGGTACCCGGAAGTTCTGCAAGAACTCGCAGCGTGAAGTGGTACGACCCAACCTGCAACGCGCACTCAAGCAAGTCCGCCTTCAAGGCTCCTCTGGTGGAAAAGAGGTATCATGACCGTTCGTTTTTGATCCATGGGTGGCTTGGGTCAGGAAACGGCTCGAACCGGGACAGGAGGACGCTATGCTTGCAGATTTGATGGCCAAAGTGAAGTTTCCGAAATTACCCTGCGGCGCATTTTCGGGCACGGAATTCGAAGGGCGCCAGCACAGTCCCCTGGATCGGATCCTGGGAGAGTTCGATCGCGCCTTGCGAACTTTGGCCGCCCCTGCCCTGGGCACGCGCCCGAATCCGGCCCGGGGGTTGCCGGAAGCCGAGTTTGCTCCGGCCGCCCGTCAGCACACGGGCCGCCTCATGCGCATCAATCATACCGGGGAAGTTTGTGCCCAGGCGCTCTATCAGGGGCAAGCCCTGACGGCCCGTATCTCTGCCAACCGGGAGGCCCTGCGCGGGGCGTCAAACGAAGAAGTGGACCACCTGGCCTGGTGTGAGGCGCGGATTGGCGAATTGGGTGGACGGACCAGTTTCCTCAATCCGATCTGGTACGCGGGATCGTTGGTCCTGGGGGTGGCGGCTGGGTTGGCCGGAGATCGTTGGAGCCTGGCCTTTCTCAAGGAAACAGAACGGCAGGTGGAAGGGCATCTGGCGGGGCATCTGGCTCAGATCCCCGCCAGCGATCAGCGCACCCGCGCCATTGTGGAACAGATGAAAAAGGACGAGGCCGGGCACGCCGAGTTGGCCCAACATCTGGGGGCTGCGGAATTTTCGCCGCTGCTTAAACAGGCCATGCGCCTGTCGTCCAAACTCATGACCCGCTCGGTTTACTGGGTTTGAGTCAGCGGGGAAATACGTTTCCAGGCCCCTGAACGCCAGCGTGCCCAGAGGGCCAATCCCAGACAGAAGGCGTAGGCGAAGGCGGACAGCCATCCCCCCGTGGCGCCCCATCCCCATTGGGGCAGGAAATTGACCCAGCCCTGCCCGGGAGAGAAGGTCAGGGCATGGCAAAGGGGCAGGAATATCCCCCAGGAACAGGCCAGCAGGAGCAGGGTGGGAACCCTGACATCGCCTGCGCCGCGCAGGCAGAAAGCGCTGGACAGATTGAGCGCATCAAACACCTGGTACCCGGCGGCAATCCATAACAGGGAAATGCAGAGCGCCATGACCTGCGCGCCCTGCGGGTCGCCCGGCGTGAGAAAGGGGGGGACGACCCAGGATGCCGACAGGGCCAGCAGGACGCCAACCACGCCCATGTAAAGCACCGCCATGCGAATGATGACGCGGGCACAGGCCTCGGCCCAGGATTTATCCCCCGCCCCGATGGACTGTCCCACCAGGGTGGTGCCCGCCAGGGCAATGCCGATGGCCGGAAGATAGGACACCGAGGTCAGCATCATGACGATCTGGGTGGCGGCCCCATCCACGGCACTCAATTTGACCTGCATGAGTTGGAACAGTCCCAGGCCCACCACATCCATGGCAGGGAATAAGCCGGTGGGGATGCCAATGGCGAAGACCTGACGAATCGAGGGCCAGTGGGGGCGCCAGGTTCGCCCGGTGTGGAAGCGGGCGCGGAAAGTGGGGCGCAGGAAAACAGCCCCCGCGATGACGACCCCGATGGCTTGGGCAGCGGTGCTGCCCCAGGCGGCCCCGGCCATACCGAGGTGCCAGTGAAAAATGAACCATTCGTTGAGCAGGGCGTTGCTGAGGGCAACCAGCGCCATGATCCAGAGGGTGTGGCGGGGCTGGCTGATGCCATTGAAAAAGGAATTCAGGGCAAAGAGCAGGGTGGACAGGGGACCGCCCAGCAGGCGCGGAAACCAGAAGGACGCGGCCAGATCGTGGACTTCGGGGGGGAGATCAAAGATCGCCAGGAGGGCCGGCCCTGCATATCCGATCAGCAAAAACAGGGGGGTGGTGGCCAGGGCTGCCCATAACCCGCTCCAGGTGGTGCGTCCTACGGCAGAGTCGTTTTCTGCGCCGAAGTGCTGCGCCACGATGGCCTGAACCCCGATACCGACCCCGCCCAGCAACAGGAAGAACATGAAAATCAGGTAGTAACAGGCGGCCATGGCGGCCATGGCCGCAGTGGAAAGGTGTCCGATGAACCAGGTGTCGGTCAGGTTCAGGACGACCTGCAAACTACTGTTCAGGAACAGGGGCAAGGCCAGTGCCAGCACGGCCCGAAGGTCCACATGGCGATGCCCTTGCGGGTCCAGGCGCAGGGCGGGAAGAGCGTGCCGGACCACGCTGGGAGTGGGCTTCAACAGCAGCGTACGCGGGCAAATTTACGTTTTCCGGCCTGCAGGGTCAGTTCAGCGCCGGAAAAAAAACGCAGGGACTGGTCCGTGGCCTTTTCTCCATCGATGCGAATACCCCCACTCTCGATCAGGCGGCGGGCTTCGGAGGTGGAATTGGACAGCCCGGCACGGTGCAGCAGTTGGGAGAGGAGTAATCCTTCGCCGCCCACCGAAATTTCGGTGAGGGGCAGATCGTCGGGCAGGGCATGGTCCCGAAACCGGGATTCAAAGTCTTCCAGGGCCTGTCTCGCAGCGTCCTGGCCATGGAAGCGCGCGACGATTTCCTGAGCCAGGCGAACCTTGATGGTGCGCGGGTTGAGCCCCTCTTCGACGGCGCGCTTCCAGTGGGTCAGGGTGGCCAGGGATTCGAAGGAGAGCAGTTCCAGATAGCGCCACATGAGGGGGTCGGAAATGGACATCAATTTGCCGAATTGGGTGGCAGGGGAGTCTTCGATGGCAATGAAGTTGCCCTGGGATTTGGACATCTTGTGGATCCCGTCGGTCCCTTCGAGCAAGGGCAGGGTGAGGATGCACTGGGGACGTTGTCCATGGTGCTTCTGCAATTCCCTGCCCATCAGAAGGTTGAATTTCTGATCGGTGCCGCCGATTTCCAGGTCGGCCTCGAGCGCTACGGAGTCATATCCCTGCACCAGGGGGTAAAGAAATTCATGGAGGGCAATGGGTTGTTCCGCGCGGTATCGTTTGGCGAAATCGTCCCGTTCCAGCATGCGTGCCACGGTATGGGTGGCGGCCAGGCGAATCAGGCCGGCAGCGCCCAATTCGTTCATCCAGGTGCTGTTGTAGGCCAGGGTCGTGCGCTGGGGATCGAGAATGCGGAATACCTGGCTTTGATAGGTGGCGGCATTGAGCGCCACCTGTTCCGGGGTGAGGGGAGGACGGGTGGCATTGCGTCCGGTGGGGTCGCCGATCAATGCCGTAAAATCGCCGATCAGGAAGATTATTTCATGGCCCAGGTCCTGCAGCGTCCTGAGTTTGTTGAGCAGGACGGTGTGACCGAGGTGCAGGTCCGGAGCCGTGGGGTCGAACCCCGCCTTGACCCGCAAGGGCTTGCCTTCCTGAAGTCGTTGCCGGAAGTCTTGTTCGGGGAGAATCTCGTCGGTCCCCCGGCGAATTTCCTCCCAGGGGTCGATGGATGATAACTTTTTGTCATTCATGGGGAATTGTGCCTGCGGCAGGTTTCTGTTAGACTGGCGCGCATGAACTCAATCAAACGGCGCGCACAAGCGTTCAAACGCTGGATTCTAACCCAAAACACCACCATCGATGCGACGGATGCTCGTCGCAGCGGTCAGGTTGCGACGCTCCTCATGATGGTGTTCGGGGTAGCGGTGGCTTTCGGGATGACTCCCGGGGTGTCCATGCAGACGGTGCCACTGGCCCCGGTCACCGAGGACATGACGGCGGATCTGGGGACGGTCACACCCACCCCGGGCACCTTCATTCAGCAGGATCAGATTCGTTCGGGCGATACCCTGGCTGCCCTGTTGTTCCGCATGGGGGTGAGCGACCGGGCGGCTCTCGATTTCATTGCGACCGACAGCAAGGCTCGGGTCATCTACCAGCATATGGCTCCCGGCAAACCCATTCGCGTGGAACACGCGGCCAACGGCGATCTGGTTTCCCTGCGTTTTCCCTATGGGGACAAGGGGACCCTGGTGGTTTCCCGTACCACTGCGGGGTTTGCCTCCAGTTTGGTGGGCGAGGGGGACTTGCACCGCATCGTCCAGGCCAACGGGACCATTCACAGTTCCCTCTTTGCTGCAGCGGACAACGCGGGCATTCCGGACAGCGTGACGCGTCAATTGACCCGTCTGTTTTCTACGGATATCGATTTTCATAACGACCTGCGCTCCGGGGATACCTTTTCCGTGGTCTACGAAGCAACCCAGAATGACTTTGACCAGGTGGTGCCCGGCAGGATTCTGGCGGCCGAGTTTGTCAACAAGGGCGTGACGATTCGTCGCGTCTACTATGAAAATGCGGAGGGAGGGGACTACTACACGCCGGACGGGCATGGTTCCAAGGCCTCTTTCCTGCGTTCGCCCATCGAATTCTCACGCATCACCTCGGGATTTTCCGCGGCGCGCTTTCATCCGATTCTGAAAACCTGGCGAGCCCATAAGGGCATCGACCTGGCGGCTCCCAAGGGGACCCCCATCGTGGCCGTCGCCAATGCCACGGTGACTTATGCGGGGTGGCGCAACGGTTATGGAAACATGATCGAGTTGCATCATGCCAACGGAATCGACACGGTCTATGGGCACCTTTCGGCATTCGCGGGCGGGCTGCATACCGGAGAAAAAATTCGTCAGGGCGACCTGATCGGCTATGTGGGCATGACGGGCTGGGCCACCGGTCCCCACCTGCACTATGAATTCAAGATCAATGGCGTTCAGCATGATCCGCTGGGTCCCGAGGTGCCGCGTTTTGCCAGCACCGACCTGACCGGTCGTGCCCGTACCCAGTTCCTTTCGGCCACGGCGCCGTACCTCAAGCAACTCGATGCCGTACGCGGCAGTGCCCTCGCCCGCTTCGAATAATTCCGGATCCTCCCGCTATGTGGGGTTGATGTCAGGGACCAGCCTCGACGGGGTCGACGGGGTCCTGGCGGATTTTTCCCGGCCGGCCCGACCCGTGGTTCTGGCCCAGGCACAGCGGCCTTTTTCCGTGGATCTGCGTTCGGACCTGCTGGATCTGACCCATCCGGGGGTCAATGAACTGGAGCGCGCCGCCCGCCTGTCCCAGACACTTTCCACCCTCTACGCCGAAGTGGTTCATGAGTTGGTCCAACGGGCCGGGCCGGGGGATTTTCCGGTCGCGGCGGTGGGCTGCCATGGGCAAACGGTGCGCCATCGTCCGGAACAGGGATTCAGTCTCCAGTTGGTAAATGGGGCCCTGCTGGCCGAACTGACTGGCATGGCGGTGATCACCGATTTTCGTTCGGGAGACATTGCGGCGGGCGGGCAGGGCGCGCCGCTGGTTCCTGCCTTTCATGATGCGCTGTTCCGGCACGCATCGATTCCCCGTTTGATTCTCAACCTGGGAGGGATCGCCAATCTGACCCTGCTTCTCCCGGGGCAGGTTACCCGAGGCCATGATACCGGTCCGGCCAACCTGTTGATGGATGGCTGGATTGGCCGGTGCTTAGGGCAGGCCTTCGATCGCGGAGGGGACTGGGCGGCCCAGGGCCGATGTCATCCGGCCTTGCTGGAATCCTTGCTGGCCCATCCTTTTTTTCAGCGCAGTGCGCCCAAGAGTACCGGACGGGAAGATTTTTCGTTGGAATGGCTGGAGAGCCGGGGGGCGTGGGTGTCTTCACTGCCGCCGGAGGATGTTCAGGCAACCCTGCTGGAATTGACGGCGCGCTCGGTGGCTGCAGCGGTACAGGCGGCGTGCCGGGGATATGAGGGGGCCGAACTGTATCTCTGCGGGGGCGGAGCCCTGAATGTCCAATTGACGAAACGACTGCGGACCCTGATGCCCGAGGTTCGGGTAGGGCGTACCGATGATTTGGGGGTGCCCGCGCAACAGGTGGAGGCTCTGGCCTTTGCCTGGTTGGCATGGGCGCGGGTGCAGGGGAAAGCGGGAAATCTGCCCGCGGTGACCGGGGCACGCCACGGCGTCGTGCTGGGCGCGCTTTATTCTCCCTGAGGGGGCGGGCGCCGTCGGGCGCGTGGATGCGCCTGATCATAGACCTGGGCCAGATGCTGGAAGTCGAGGTGGGTATACACCTGGGTTGTCGTGATATGGGCGTGTCCCAGCAACTCCTGTACGGCGCGCAGGTCGCCGCTGGACTGGAGCAGGTGGGAAGCAAAGGAGTGGCGCAGGACATGGGGATG
Source organism: Ferrovum sp. (assembly GCF_027317285.1). NCBI lineage: Bacteria > Pseudomonadati > Pseudomonadota > Betaproteobacteria > Ferrovales > Ferrovaceae > Ferrovum > Ferrovum sp. The sequence goes on from NZ_DAHVHV010000005.1 coordinate 8,425, forward strand.
GACCTGGTCGTCCAGACCCTGTTGGCGGGTGCGCAGGGCCACGCGCGCTTCGATGGCGCGCATGCTCAGGACCGAACCGCGGATGCTGACGAACAGGGGGGTCTCCGGCGTCAGGGGCCGCAGGGGGTGATGGTCCAGCCAGAGTGCCAGGGCTTCCCGGGCCTTTTGACCCACGGGGACGATGCGGAATTTATGCCCTTTTCCCAGTACCCGCACCAGGCCCTCGCTGAGGTTCAGGTCCTGTACGCGCAGATGGGCCAGTTCCGCCAGACGCAGGCCGGAGGAGTAGAACAATTCCAGCAGGGCCCGGTCCCGTTCATCCAGCATGCGGTCCCCCGGGACATTCATCAATCTGCTGGCCTGGTCCGGAGAAAGGGCATGGGGCAAGGCGCGCGGTGACTTGGGGGCGGGCACCCCATGACAGGGGTTGAGGGCGGCCTGATGAAATTTTGCCAGATAGTCAAAAAAGCCGCGCCAGGCCGACAGACTGCGGGCCAGGCTGCGACCAGACAGCCCCTGTCCATGTAATTTTCCCAGGAGGCGACGGATGTGCTGCGCGGTCACCTGGGTAAGGTCCGCGCAAGCAGACACCAACTGGTCCAGGTCGCGCCGGTAACTGGAGATCGTGCGCGGGGACAAGCCCCGTTCGAAACGCAGTTGATCGAGATAGGCGCGGATCAGGGCCTGGGAATCAGGAAGATTCATGGGCGCGCAGGGAGGTACTGATCAGGTCAGTGATGCGCTGCAGGTAGAAAATGCCCATGTCCGGGTAAAAACGGTTTTCGTCGGGCGAGGCCAGCAGCAGGGCGCCAAAGGTTTCACTGTCCCGCAGGGGCAACAGGGCAAAGGATTTCAGGCTGGGCGCCAGTTCGCCGAACCACTGGTCGCATTGTACGGGCGTGTGGTGTCCGCAGCGCGGGGTTTCCACATGGGCGATGGCTTCTTTCTGGACCTCCGCCACGGGCTGGAAAGCCGGATGCTCCAGGGGGCCGCTCCGGATCCCCCAGAGGCGCAGGGTGACATGGGGAATTCCAAAATGATGCAGCATCTGGTGCTGGATGGTGTCGAGAACGCCCTTCAGGGTGCGCTGAACCAGCAATCGCACGGCCAGTTGGTGAACCTTGCCGCTGATGTTGTCATTGGTTTCGGCATAGCCGATCAATTCGGACAGGCGCTGTTCCAGCGTGCGGTTCTTGTCGCGCAGGGTCAGCAACTGGCGTTCGCTCAGGGAAACGGTATGGGTGCCGTGCGGGTGTGGAATCTGGATTTCATTCAAGACGGCTCCGTGCAACACGAAAAATTCCGGGTTGTCCTTGAGCCAGGAGGCAACGACTTCAGCGTCCAGCATGGGTAAGTTCCTCGATGTTCGGGATGTGGACGATCCCGGTGTAGACGGTGACTGCAGGGCCGGTCATCCATACGGGATGTCCGGCGCCCTGCCATTCGATGAGCAGTTCTCCGCCGTGGGTCATGACGTGCACCAGCGGGTCCAGTCGCCCCAGGCGTCGACCCGCCACGACAGCGGCACAGGCACCCGTGCCGCAGGCCAGGGTTTCCCCGGCACCGCGTTCATGAACACGGAGATGGATGTGGGTGCGATCCGCGATTTCCATGAATCCGGCATTGACCCGTTCGGGAAACAGGGGGTGATGCTCGATCAATGGGCCCTCCGTGTCGACGGGGGCGTGGGTGATCTGTTCGACCACCTGTACCGCATGGGGATTGCCCATGGAGAGTACGGAAAAAGTGCGGGTCACCTGTTGTCCGAGGGCCAGTTCATAGGTGGGTTGGAGGGCGGGGGCCAGAAAGGGAATGCGGTCAGGATCGAAGAGGGGTTCGCCCATGTTGACCCGCACGTCGCCGTTCGGCAGCAACTCGGGTTCAAGCACGCCCGCCTGGGTCTCGACCCGCAGGTGGGTACGCTGGGTCAGGTTCTGGTCATGGACATAACGGGCGAAGCAACGAACCCCATTGCCACAGTTGGCGACCTCTCCGCCGTCGCGGTTGAAAATCCGGTAACGAAAGTCGTTCGTCGCATCCTGTGCCGGCTCTACCCATAGAATCTGGTCACAGCCTACGCCAAAGTGGCGATCGGCCAACCAGCGCAGTTGAATCGGGGTCAGGGCGAGAGAGGCGCGTACCCCGTCGAGTACGATGAAGTCGTTGCCCAGGCCCTGCATTTTGGTGAAAGGAAGTATCCCCATGGTCCCCGTATCGGGTGATGTCGAAGGTGAAATGCTACGCTTTTTCTGGCTCACTGGGTAGATTGGGGCGGCGGATGCCTGTCATAGGGCGATGCTTCTCCGGGCGGTCGGGTCTTGAACCGTTTGTGCGACCACAGGTAATTGGCGGGTTGTTCGAGGATGCGCTCCTCGATGAAGTGATTCATGCGCCGGGTATCCGCCGCATCGTCGCCGCTGGGGAAATGCGCCCAGGCGGGGAAGAAAGTGACTTCAAACCGTCCTGCCCTGAAATCGAGATGGACGACGCAGGGAACGACCGATGCCTTGGCCAGTTTGCTCATCCGGGCCAGGGCTGGGACGGTGGCGGCCTTGACCTTGAAAAAATCCACAAAAAGCGAATCCTTGGGGCCAAAGTCCTGATCCGGCAGGTAATAGAGCAGCCAACCCGGTTTGAATGCCCGCAATACGCTGCGCAAACTGTCCTGGCGGGCAAAGATCAGACCTTTTCCCCAACGCAGTCGGCGTTCACGGATCAAGGTGTCGAGGGTGGGATGCTTGATTTTCGAGTTGATGGTGATGACGTCGAAATCCAGGGTCAGAAAGGGGCCAATGGTGTCTACCCCGAAGAAATGGGGCGTGAGCAGGATGACCGGCCCCTTCGTTTGAGCATCGCGCACCTGTTCCAGGCCCTGAAAGTGAATCATGGTGCGCAGACGCCGTTCAGAAGCGAACCAGGCGATCCCGAGGGCCAGGGCGCTGGTTACGAATCCCTGAAAATGACGGAGAGCCACTTCGCGGCGCTGGGCCTCGCTCCACTGGGGAAAGCACAGCGTCAGGTTGATGATGGTGACGCGGCGCCGTTCGCGGGCGAGGACGAAGGCCAGGGCGCCGAGCAGGCGACCGGGTAGCCACAGGGCCCCGAGGGGGAGCCAGTGGAGTAACCAAAGAGGGAAAAAAATCAGGCGCATCATGGCGCTAACGGGATTGCTGGTACAATTCCCGGCTGCAGTACTTTTCCAATTTTCGATAAAGGGCAGGGTTTGCCATGAGTGAGTATATTTTCTCTTCGGAGTCGGTATCCGAGGGGCATCCGGACAAGGTGGCCGATCAGATCTCTGACGGGGTTCTGGATGCTATTCTAACGCAGGATCCGCATGCACGGGTGGCCTGTGAAACTTTGACCAGTACCGGCCTCATCGTCATTTCTGGTGAAATCACTACCAAGGCACAGATCAACTACATCGATGTGGCGCGGGACGTGGTGCGGCGCATCGGCTACAACAGTTCCGAGATCGGATTTGACTATCAGACCTGTGCGGTATTGACGGCCCTCAATCGGCAAAGCCCGGACATTGCCCGAGGGGTGGACGAAGGGAGCGGACTCGACCTTGATCAGGGAGCGGGTGATCAGGGGCTGATGTTCGGTTATGCCTGTGATGAAACCGACACGCTCATGCCTCTGCCCATTCATCTGTCCCATCGTCTGGTTCAGCGCCAGTCCGAATTGCGCAAGGATGGACGGATGCCCTTTTTGCGGCCGGATGCCAAGTCGCAGGTGAGCGTTCGCTATGTCGATGGACAGCCCACCTGTATCGAGACGGTGGTTCTGTCGACCCAGCATCATCCCGAAATCTCGCACCAGCAACTCACTGAAGCGGTGATCGACGAAATCATCAAACCGGTTCTGCCCGCTCACCTGCTGGGCCCCAACACCCGTTATCTGGTCAATCCCACCGGTCGTTTCGTGATTGGGGGCCCCATGGGGGACTGCGGTCTCACCGGGCGCAAGATCATCGTGGATACTTACGGTGGCGCGGCCCGTCACGGCGGGGGGGCATTTTCGGGTAAAGACCCTTCCAAGGTGGATCGTTCTGCGGCCTACGCCATGCGCCATGTGGCCAAGAATGTGGTGGCTGCCGGATTGGCACGCCGCTGCGAAGTGCAAGTGGCTTATGCCATTGGGGTTGCCCGTCCGGTCAGTTTGATGGTCAATACGTTTGGAACCGGGAAACTTCCCGACGAGAAACTGGCTCAACTGGTCGAACGGCACTTCGACCTGCGCCCCAAGGGCATCATCCAGTCCCTCGACCTGCTCCGTCCCATTTACAGCAAGACGGCGGCTTATGGTCACTTTGGACGGGAAGAACCAGAATTTACCTGGGAAATGCGCGATCGCGTCCAGGCCCTGCAGGCAGACGCCTGAGTCCGGAATGAGCCAATCCACTAAATGAACGAAGGGAGAGTTTTCATGAACGCGATTCCACAGACTTTGGCCGGTGACTTCAAGGTTGCCGATATGACGTTGGCGGCATGGGGCCGCAAGGAAATCCAGATCGCCGAGAATGAAATGCCGGGCCTTATGGCCCTGCGTGCAGAATATGCCGAACGCCAGCCGTTGCGGGGGGCACGAATCGCCGGTTGTTTGCACATGACCATCCAGACCGCCGTCTTGATCGAGACACTGGTGGCTCTGGGGGCAGAAGTCCGCTGGAGTTCCTGTAATATTTTTTCCACCCAGGACCAGGCGGCGGCGGCCATTGCCGCCACGGGGGTTCCGGTGTTTGCCTGGAAGGGAGAAACGGAGGAGGAGTTCTGGTGGTGCATCGAAAAAACCATCTTCGGGCCGGACAACTGGTTGCCCAACATGATTCTGGACGACGGGGGGGATCTGACTCTGGTGATGCACGACAAATATCCTCACCTGCTCGAATCCATCCGGGGCATTTCCGAAGAAACCACCACCGGCGTGCATCGTTTGAACGAGATGCTGAAGCGCGGAGAATTGAAGTGTCCGGCGTTCAACGTCAACGACTCGGTCACCAAGTCCAAATTCGACAACTTGTATGGGTGTCGTGAATCCCTGATGGACGGGATCAAGCGAGCGACCGATGTGATGATTGCCGGAAAGGTGGCGGTGGTGGCCGGGTATGGCGATGTGGGCAAGGGGTGTGCCCAGGCTTTTCGCGGGTTGGGGGCTACGGTGTGGGTGACGGAAATCGATCCGATCTGTGCCCTGCAGGCGGCCATGGAGGGGTATCGGGTGGTGAACATGGACGAAGTGGCGGCTTTGGGCGATATCTTCGTCACGGCAACCGGCAACGTGGAAGTCATCACCCACGCCCACATGCAGGTGATGAAAAATGACGCCATCGTATGCAATATCGGGCATTTCGATTCGGAAATCGACATCGCTTCCCTGCGCAAATACCATTGGGACAACATCAAGCCGCAGGTGGATCATGTCGTCTTTCCCGATGGCAAGCGTCTGATCGTGCTGGCGGAAGGACGTCTGGTCAATCTGGGCTGTGCAACGGGGCATCCGAGTTTTGTGATGTCGGCTTCCTTCACGAACCAGGTGATGGCCCAGATCGAGTTGTGGAACAACCACGGCAACTATCCGGTGGGCGTGTACATCCTCCCCAAGGCGCTGGATGAGAAGGTGGCTCGCCTGCATTTGAAGCGCATCGGTGTACACCTCACCCAGTTGACGGAAAAGCAGGCCGAATACCTCAACCTGCCCGTCACAGGCCCCTACAAACCCGAGCATTACCGGTATTGAATCCATGAATCACGCACCTCACGAGCGGGTGTTCAGTTTTGAGTTTTTCCCCCCCAAGACCCCCGAGGGGGCGGAAAAACTTCGCCACACCCGGCGCCAGTTGGCGCAACTCAATCCGGCCTTTTTTTCCGTGACCTATGGTGCAGGGGGGACCACTCAGGACCGTACCCTGGAAACCGTGGTGGAGATCCAGCAGGACGGATATCCTGCGGCGCCTCACCTGTCCTGTATCGGCGCGACCCGGGACAGCTTGCGCCAGGTCCTGGCACAATACCGCCACCACGGTATTCGCCATCTGGTGGCCTTGCGCGGGGACTTGCCCTCCGGCACCCTGGGCGGGGGCGAATTTCGTTACGCCAGCGACCTGGTGCGTTTCGTCCGGGAAGAAACGGGAGACCACTTTTTCATCGAAGTGGCCGCATATCCCGAGGTGCATCCGCAGGCCCGTTCAGCGCAGGAAGGCATTCGCCACTTTCAGGAAAAAATCGAGGCGGGAGCTGATTCAGCCATCACCCAGTATTTTTACAACCCGGATGCTTACTTCAGTTTTGTGGAGGACTGTGATGCTGCGGGGATCACCGTGCCGATTGTGCCGGGGATCATGCCCATCGCCAATTTCTCGCAATTGAGCCGCTTTTCCGAGGCCTGTGGCGCTGAAATTCCGCGCTGGATCCGCCAGAAAATGCAGGGCTATGGGGATGACAGCGCTTCCATCAAGGCCTTTGGCCTGGAAGTGGTGACTCACTTATGCGACCGGTTGCTGGAGGGCGGCGCACCCGGCCTGCACTTTTACACCATGAACAGCGCCGGGCTGACCTCGGTCATCTGGGAACGCCTGCACCTGGCTTGAGGGGGGCGTCTCATCCTCTCTTGGGTGGGATGTCGTGCCGCTTCACAGTCCCAGGAGAGTCGATACCGACTCGTTTTCGGGGCTCCCCCGACCCAGCACCAACACCTTGAATAATTCGCCCATTTCTGCCGGACTCAGGAGTTTTTGGACCGCGCTGACGGCACGATAGTCGGTACCGGCCTCTCCGTGCACTTTTTCCAGTTCATGGAGAATCCCTTCCTCGATCAACCAGGCCGCCTGCGTCTGCCAGGTTTCGGGTTGCAGGCCTGCCCGGCGGGCCGCCCGGGCCATCCGGGTAAAGTCCACATGGGCCGTGATGTCCTGAAGTCCGGGGTAAAGAAAAGGATCGCCGTGGGCATGGTGCCGGTAGTGACACATCAAGGTCCCGCCGCTGCGCTGGGGATGGATGAATTCGCGCGCCGGGAAACCGTAATCGATGAAAAAGGCCCGACCGGCTTTCAAGGTCTGACCCAGCAAGGCCATCAACCCCTCTGCGGCCAAAGCAACTTCAGTGTCATAGGGTTCGGGGTAGCCGGTCATGACCGGCATCCCCTCGAGGAGCGGGGAACCTGCTGAGAGGGGGCGGGTTTGCCAGTGCCAGACCTCTTCCGTCACCGCGACCCCCCATTGATGCCATTGCCCGTCCTGCCAGCGCAAGCGCTGGACGGGCAGGGCATCCAGCACTTCATTGGCCAGTACAACGCCCTCCAACTCCGCCGGCCAATGTTCCAGCCATTCCACTCGTTGTTGCAAGGAGGGCGGCAACTGACGGATTTTTTCCTGTTGTCGCTGCCGCAAGTCAGTGCTTACTTCCAGGATTGCATAGCGTGTCGGGAGACAATTCTGTTTTGCCAGGGCCTTCAACAGGTCCTGTGCCAACTGACCCGTTCCGGCGCCCAGTTCGAGCAGGGTGGTTTCCTGACGGTTCAATTCCCTGAGGGTGCGCGCGATGGGATGGGCCAGGGTGCGGGCAAAAAGGGGAGTCATCTCCGGGGCTGTGGTGAAGTCTCCGGCAGGGCCCAGTTTGACGGCGCCTGCTGCGTAGTAGCCCAGTCCGGGCGCGTAAAGAAGCCGGTCCATGAAATCGGCGAAGTCGATCCATCCCCCGGCCGCGCGGATGACGTCATTGATATGCCGGATCAATTGCTGGCTGTGATTTCTCGCTGCAACGTCCGGCAACAATGCTTCAGTGGAATACCATTCCAATCTTCAGTCCTCAAAAGGTCCAAACGGCACGGGGCACCAATCAGCGCGCATGATACTCCCATTTGGTAATATGACTACACTTGTGGATTTCGGGAAAAGACAATGGGGTTTTTCTGGCAGATGGCGGGGTTCTTCCTGCTTCTGAATGTGGCCTGGTACCTGACCTACTCGGACAAACTCTGGGTGTACGTCAGCGGTTTCGTGCTCATGGGGTTGCTCATGCTCTACGCCCTGTTCGTCATCTTCAGGATTCTGCGTCGAGACACGCGCTCCACTTCCGATGAGTAACGCCCACAGTTCCACCTTCATCCGTCTCCAGGAAAGACTGCGCAGTGCCATGGGCAAGGCATTGGGGGATTACGCCATGATCCAGGACGGAGATACGGTCATGGTCTGTCTGAGCGGGGGAAAGGATTCGTATGCCCTGTTGACGCTGCTGCTGGACCTGCAAAAGCGCGCGCCCATCACTTTCAAACTCATCGCCGTCAACCTGGATCAGAAACAACCGGGCTTTCCGGCAGAGGTTCTTCCTGCCTATCTGGATCAACTGGGCGTGGATTACCGGATCGTCGATGCCGATACCTACGCCATCGTCAAGGAAAAAATCCCGGCGGGGAAAACCACCTGCTCTCTCTGTTCGCGCCTGCGTCGGGGGGTCCTGTACCGTACCGCCAAGGCGTTGGGGGCCAACAAGATTGCCCTGGGCCACCATCGCGATGACATGGTGGAAACCTTTTTCCTCAACCTGTTTCATGGCGGACGACTGAAAGGCATGCCGCCCAAACTCGTGACCGACGATGGACATCATGTCGTGATCCGGCCCCTGGCCTACTGTCGCGAAGAAGATCTGGCCCGCTATGCGCGCGGGATGGACTTTCCCATCATTCCCTGCAATTTGTGCGGTGCCCAGGAAAACCTGCAACGCCAGGCCATCAAACAGTGGTTGCAGGACCAGGAAAAGGCGCATCCGGGGCGCATCGACAATATCTTTCTGGGATTGCAGTCGGTCACGCCCTCCCATCTGGCAGACCGTGACCTTTTCGACTTCGAGGGACTGGTTCCCTCCCAACGACCGGAACCGGAAGGAGATACGCTCTTCGATTCTGCGGACGAGCGGGGGGCACTGCATCTGTCCCATGCCGAAGGACGGCATCTGCACTTCGTGAAAGCCGGAAATTTTGCTAAAATGAAAGATTGATTATGGAAAATGCGCCCTCAACCGGCACTCAAGGACCCCCGATGACCATCCAGTACCTTCCCCCCAAGAAAATCAGTTCCTTCTATCCCCCCCAACGCACCCTGATGGGGCCTGGTCCGTCGGAAATCGCCCCCCGGGTCCTGGCGGCCATGTCCCTGCCCTGTATCGGGTATCTCGATCCGGTCTTCGTGGACATGATGGATGAACTGAAGATGCTGTTGCGTTACGCTTTCCAGACGAGCAATGCGTTGACCTTTCCGGCTTCGGGGCCCGGGTCCGTAGGCATGGAAATGTGTTTCGTCAACATGGTCAGTCCGGGCGACAAGGTCATCGTGTGCCGGAATGGGGTGTTCGGCGGCCGCATGATCGAAAACGTGACGCGCTGCGGCGGTACGCCCGTGGTAGTGGAAGACACCTGGGGTGAGCCGGTCGATCCGCAAAAACTGGAAGATGCCCTGAAGCAGAATCCGGACACCAAGGTGGTGGCCTTTGTCCATGCCGAAACCTCCACGGGGTGCATGTCCGACGCCAGAACCCTGGTAGAAATCGCCCACCGTTACGGCGCCCTGACCATCGTGGACGCCGTCACCCAACTGGGCGGTGCACCGCTTTACGTGGATGAATGGGATATCGATGCCATCTATTCGGGCAGCCAGAAATGCCTGTCCTGCACCCCGGGCTTGTCTCCCGTTTCCTATAACCAGCGGGTGGTGGATCTGGTCAAACAGCGCCGGTCCCCTTCCCAGAGCTGGTTCATGGACCTCGACCTGGTGTTGGGGTACTGGGGATCCACCAATCGCACTTATCACCATACGGCGCCCATCAACGGCCTGTTTGCGTTGCATGAATCTTTGGTGCTGCTGCGCGAGGAAGGGCTGGAAAATGCCTGGGCCCGACATACCCGTCACTACCTCGCGCTCAAAGCCGGACTGGAGGCCATGGGGCTGACCTATCTGGTCAAGGAAGAATATCGCCTGCCCCAACTCAATGCCGTGCGGGTGCCTGAAGGGGTGGATGAAGCCAGGGTGCGCAAAACCCTGCTCAGCGAATTCAATCTGGAAATCGGTGCCGGATTGGGTCCCCTGGCAGGAAAAATCTGGCGCTTTGGATTGATGGGTTATTCGGCCAAGTCTGAAAATGTCATGCTGTGTCTCTCTGCCCTGGGTTCCGTCCTCATGGATATGGGCTATCCCATCAAGGTGGGGGTGGCCGAAGCCGCCGCGCATCAGTCTTATGCCGAGCAACATGCCCAGGCGGCCAAAAAGATCAAGGGTTCCTGACCGGAGGATCAGGGCTTGCGCGGTGCGGCCGGGAGCGCGCACAGTGCAGCATGGCGGGCCGCCCGTAAGCGCAGGGGGATTTCAGCCGGGGTCGGCGCCGAACGCACGAGCGCTGGAAGATCCAGGGCTTGACAGGCAGTAAGGGCAGCCTTGCCGCGTGCGCTCAGGTCGGGTTGGAGATCTTCGAGGATTTCGCCCAGGCATTCCTGCAATTCAAGAAAGCGGAGGAACCTTTGCGGTCGCCTCCAGGCATCGCACCCTTCCAGCAGGGGGAGCCATTCCTCCGGTTGATGGGGAGAGAGATGGCGGGCGCCGGGTCCCAGCGCGCAGGACAGTTCCATCCACTGGTGTTGTTCCTTGCTCCAGCGCAGGTTTCCGGCCCAGGTTTCGAGGAGGGGGTGCCAGGTCTGGCGGGAACTTCCATGAAACAGCGCCGAGACCCAGGCTGCCCAGCGCAGGGGTAGTTCCAGGTGGCGCCGGGCGGCATGATCCACGGCGTCGTTGGCCAGACCGCCGGTATGGATCCACAGCGCATCGATGGCGGGGAAAAATTTTTTCAGGGCCCCCCATTCGGCCAGTGCCGCGAACATGCGCGCAGGGTTGGCGGTTTCCATGCCCCTGTTCAGTTCTTGCAGAATGCGTTCGGGAACCAGGGCATCCACTTCGCCGTCGTCGACCATCTGCCGTAAGAGCGCGGTGGTTTCGGGCGCGACGGTAAAGCCAAAGGGGGCCAGTTTGGCCAGGAAGCGTGCAACCCGCAGGAGTCGGACCGGATCTTCGCCGAAAGCCGGGCTGACGTGACGCAGGATGCGGTTTTCCAGGTCGGCCAGTCCGCCATGGGGATCGATCAACCGACGGTCAGGGCCCCGCGCCATGGCGTTGAGGGTGAGGTCGCGACGCCTCAGGTCTTCCTCCAGCGTGACCGTGGGGTCGGCATGGAAGACGAAGCCGCGGTAGCCTGGGGCCGTTTTGCGTTCGGTACGGGCCAGGGCATATTCTTCGTGGGTGACGGGGTGCAGAAAAACCGGGAAATCCCGACCAACGGGCTGAAACCCGCGAATTTTCATTTCCTCCGGGGTGGCCCCCACCACGACCCAATCCCGGTCGGCGCCAGGAAGTCCCAGCAGTTCGTCACGGAGGGCGCCGCCCACTTCGTAAATCTGCATCATCGGGTACCTGCCAGCTCATCCAGCAGTGCATGCAGGCGATGACTGGGCGTGGAATGGAGGCGCTGTTCATAGACGATCTGGTTATACAGGATCTGCTGGACATAGTCCCGGGTTTCATCGAAGGGAATGTTTTCGAGAAAGGTGCGCGGATCGCCTATCCCGGCGGAGGTCCAGATCTGGACACGCAGGGGGCCGGCGTTATAGCCCATCGTGGCAAGGATCGGGTTGCCCAGGAGTTGCGCCAGATGGTTCAGGTAATAGGTCCCGAGAAGGATGTTGATGTCCGGTTGATCGGCCTCTTCGGCATGATAGTTTTTGAGGCCGCTGCGCCGGGCGGCCCAGCGGGCCGTTGCCGGCATCAACTGCATCAGGCCCTGGGCGCCGGTACGGGAACGGGCGATGCTGAAAAAGCGACTCTCCTGGCGGATGAGCGCAAGCACCCAGGCTTCGGAAAGATGGAATCGGGAAGCATTGGCCTGAATTTGGGACTGGTAGGGATAGGGGAAGAGCAGGGCCACATCCCTGGGCGAATCCGTATGTTCCGCGCTGTGAATGCTCCGGTCATACCAGCCCAGTTGGAAGGCCTGCTGGGCGGCTGCCAGGTGTTGGAGAGGGGTCAGGGCAGGTTCGATCTGGCTCCACTCCCTCTGGGCTTCCGGCAGCAATCCCAGGCGATAGAGGCGCAGGGGGCGCTCCAGCAGGGCACGGATTTCCTTTTGGACCTCCGGCCCAGGTGGCGCAGGCTGGGGCGGCAGGCGAAGTTCCTGACCTCGTTCTTCCAGAGCCAGCAGCCCATAGTAGGAAGGCGATTGGGCGACTTCCTCGAGCAGGGCGAGGGCTTCCGCAGAACGGTGTTCCTCTTCCAGGGCGCGCGCTTTCCAGTATTGCCAGACGGGCTTCCGGGCCAGGGGGGGCGGTAGGCGGGTCAGAGTGTCCAGAACGGTGGCCCAGTCCTGCTGGCGCAGGGCGACCCGAATTTTCCAGGTCAGCCATTCGGCTTCGGTGGGTTGGGGAGTCACCTGCTGGAACCACTCCAGGGAGCGGGGATCCAGAGCCCAGGCGCCCTGAAGCGCGATCTGTTGCCAGCCCCAGGCCTGGTCCTCCGGGTCGAGGTGCGTGGAGGCATCCGTCCACCAGGCCGCTGCGGCCTGGGGGTCATGGGCGGCCAGGCGGAGAGTGGCATACAGCAGGAGTTCGCGTTGTGCGCGGGGGGAGTGGGCGTCCGTGGGGGGGGCCTCATCCAGAAACTGACGCGGACGGCCTGCGGCCAGGGTCAGTTCGTCTTCATTCAGGCCCTGGAAGGGCGGGAAGAAACTGTTGATGTAACGGGCTTTGCGAACCTGGTTGCGGGATAGGGCGTGACGCAGCGCCAGCCAGAGGTCCTCTGCGCGGATGCGATGGGCCGCGACCAGTTGCCGGAATACCGGGTCACAGGAGTCGGGCCAGGCGGCATCGGAACGCCAATAGGCCAAGGCAGCGTCGAAGAAGTCCGTTTGAGCGTCAGCGAAGAGAGCCTGCCAGTGGTAGCACTGAAGGGCGGGGTGGTGGGCGTCCTCCGCACGAAATTGGGCTTCAAAGGTTTTCCAGTTCTGGTTTTGTCCCAGTTGGGCCAGCCAATGGGCGCGTAACAGGGGCGTGAGCGGACTGTTGGGATAATCACTGAAAAATTCCTGCATTTCTGGAACCAGATAGGCGTTTCCCTGGGTCAGTCGCCCTTCCAGAGCCCAATATCGGGGATAATCGGAAAGTTGGCCGCGCGCGCGTGCCGCGATGGATTCGAGCGTAGCCTGGTCATGTTGCTGGAACGCGCGCTGGGCGCGCAGCAATTCTTCGTCGGTCAAGGGCGGCGCGGGAGCAGGTTGCACGGTGGCCGGGGTGTCGTCGGGCACGGCCAACTCTGCGGCGGGGATGCACCAGGGGACCAGTCCGAGGAGCAGGAAGGGGAAGCGAATCAGAAAACCGGACAAGACGAAAACCTCATGGGAAAGGCAGGACAGCACCGCCATTATGCGGGAATTTTTTCGGAAAAGGGGGAGCCATGAAGGAGGAACAGGAACAGCGACGTCTGCTGCATCGACGCGTCATAGAAGTGAATGGTTACGTGCGACCGGACGGCTGGTACGACGTGGAGGGCGTATTGCGGGATGTCAAGGGGCATGATGTGGCCATGGTCGAAGGATGTCTGCCTGCCGGTACGCCCATCCACGACATGTTTTTGCGCCTGACCGTGGATGATGCCCTGTTGATCCGCGAGGCGGAAGCGCGCATGACCAGCCGGCCCTATCCGGGAACCTGCGAGAAGATCGTTCCCGAATACTCCTCGTTGAAGGGGGTGACCATCGCTCCGGGGTTTACCCGGATCGTACGGAATCGGCTGGGCGGCATTCATGGATGTACGCATTTGACGGAACTGGTGGGGATCGTGGCGACGGTGGCTTTTCAAACCCGTTACGGCACGCTCTCGCCGGAGATGAAGGAACGTCCGCCTCATCTGGACGGATGCCATGCCCTGGCCAGCACGGGGGAGGTGGTGGCGCGTTTTTACCCCCATTGGTCGCGGGCAGGCACAGAATGAGGGCAGGGTTTTCAGGTACAATCAGCGCTTCACAGGCTCCTTTCATAGAGAAGACGTAGACCATGAAAATCCATGAATATCAGGCCAAAGCGCTCCTCCAGCGCTTTGGGGTGGCGGTTCCGCGCGGGTTTCCGTGCTTCACGGTCAGTGAGGCCGTGGCTGCCGGGCAGCAATTGGGTGCAGGGGTGCGCGTGGTCAAGGCGCAGATTCATGCAGGGGGGCGCGGGAAAGGCGGGGGCGTCAAGGTGGTGCGTACGGATGCCGAACTGGAAGAGGCCGCGCGCCGGATCATGGGCATGCAACTGGTGACTCATCAAACCGGCCCCCAGGGGCAGACCGTTCGCCGCTTGCTGGTGGAAGAAGGCGCGGATATTCGCCAGGAACTCTACCTCGGCATGGTGGTGGATCGCAATACCCAGCAGGTTGCTCTGATGGGTAGCGCGGCGGGGGGGATGGATATCGAGGAAGTGGCCGCGCATCATCCGGAACAGATTCATACGGTGCAAATAGATCCGGGGCAGGGGTTGTTGCCGGCCCAGGCCGAAGCCCTGGCCCGCCGGATCGAGGTGCCGGAAGCCCTGGTGCCGCAGGCGCGGGACCTGATGCTGGGCTTGTATCGTGCCTTCGTCGACAGCGATGCCAGTCTGGCCGAAATCAACCCCATGGCCGTGACGGGTGACGGGCGGATCCTGGCGCTGGATGCCAAATTCAACTTCGATGACAATGCGGCGTTTCGCCATGGCGAATGGCAGGATTGGCGGGATCTCGACGAGGAGGATCCCAACGAGATCGCGGCTTCGCGCCACGGCCTGTCGTACATTTCCCTGGAGGGCAACATCGGATGCCTGGTCAACGGGGCGGGGTTGGCCATGGCCACCATGGATATCGTCAAACTCTACGGCGGGAGCCCGGCCAATTTTCTGGACGTCGGGGGCGGAGCCACCACGGAAAAAGTCACGGAAGCCTTCAAGTTGATGTTGTCCAATCCGGAAGTGCAGGCCATCCTGGTGAATATTTTCGGCGGCATCATGAAGTGCGACGTGATTGCCGAGGGCGTGGTGGCAGCGGCGCGACAGGTTCATCTGACCGTTCCCCTGGTGGTGCGCCTGGAGGGGACCAACGTGGAACTGGGGAAACGGATTCTGGCGGAATCGGGACTTCCCATTCTGTCAGCAGCCAACATGGATGACGCAGCGGCCCAGGTGGTCGCCGCAGCGCGGAGATAAGCATGGCCATTCTGATTGACAGGAATACGCGGGTACTGACTCAGGGAATCACCGGCAAGACGGGCATGTTTCACACCCGCCTGTGTCGCGAGTATGCCTTTGGCAAGGAATGTTTCGTCGGCGGGGTGACCCCGGGCAAAGGCGGGCAGGATTTCGAGGGGGTTCCGATTTTTGATTCGGTGGCGGAAGCACGTCGGGAAACCGGCGCCAATGCTTCGGTGATCTATGTCCCTCCGCCCTATGCGGCGGCGGCCATCGATGAGGCCGTGGAAGCGGGGATCGAACTGGTGATCTGTATCACGGAGGGGATTCCGGTGCGCGACATGATCCAGACCCGTTATCGCATGCGTGGCAAATCAACCCTTCTGGTGGGCCCGAACTGTCCGGGCGTGATCACCCCCGGACAACTCAAGATCGGCATCATGCCCGGGCACATTCACCAGCCTGGCCCGATCGGGGTGGTCTCCCGTTCCGGGACGCTGACCTACGAGGCCGTGGGGCAATTGCGCGAGTTGGGGCTGGGTCAGTCCAGTTGCGTGGGAATCGGCGGCGATCCGGTCAACGGCATGAAGCATCTGGAAGTGATGCAGCGGTTCAATGACGATCCGGCCACCGAGGCGGTCATCATGGTGGGGGAAATTGGCGGTTCGGACGAGGAAATCTGTGCGCGCTGGATCAAGGCGCACATGACCAAGCCCGTGGTGGGGTTCATTGCCGGCGTGACGGCCCCGCCGGGTAAAAGGATGGGGCATGCGGGCGCCATCATTTCAGGAGGGCAGGGAACGGCTCAGGAAAAGTTGGCCACGATGGAGGAATGCGGGATCAGGATTACGCGCAATCCCGCCGAAATGGGGCGGACTTTGCAAGCCGTGCTCAAGGGGTAGTCTTTGGCGTGCGATGGGGGCAGGAGGCGCGCTGGCAGTTGGCGTAGATCTGGAGGGAATGCTCCTGGATCGAGAAGCCCCGCTGTTGGGCAATCTGGGCCTGGCGGTTTTCGATCTCGGCGTCAAAGAACTCTTCCACGTGTCCACATTGCAGACAGACCAGATGGTCATGATGGGTTCCCTGGTTGAGTTCAAACACGGCCTTGCCGCTTTCGAAATGATGACGGACCAGCAAGCCGGCTTGTTCAAACTGGGTCAGCACCCGGTAGACGGTGGCCAGACCGATGTCCATGCCTTCCTGCTGAAGACGGCGGTAGACTTCTTCCGCACCCAGATGGCGGGTGTCGCTGGTTTCAAACAGGGCCAACACCCTGAGGCGGGGAAGGGTGGCTTTCAGTCCGATGTCCTTGAGATCTTGGGGGGCGCTCATATTGCCTCACGGGGGGGTTGGAATTGGTTCATTATAAAAGCATTCAGGTGAAAGGGATGATAAAGCGTACGGTAACGATGGGCATGCTGACCGGGGCAGGCCTGTTTCTTGCGGGATGTTCCAACTGGTCATGGTATTCGATTCCCGGGGTTTCTTACCTCAAACCCTATACGCTGGATATCCAGCAGGGCGTGATCATCGACTCGGACATGGTTGCGCGCCTGAAGGAAGGAATGACCCGCGCGCAGGTGGCTTATACTTTAGGGACCCCCTTGCTCAAGGATCCTTTTCACAAGGATCGCTGGGATTATATCTACTACGTGCGAGAGAACGGGCGGTTGAGTCATCCCCATGACCTGACGGTTTATTTCAAGGACGACAAGATGGTTCGTTATGCCACGGATTATCCGATCGGTGCCGCCGCGCGGTCGTCGGATGCCCCTCAGGCGGTTCCCGCGGCCGATGGAGCTCCTGCGGTTCCCCCCGCCGGCTCTTCTCCCCCGGCGCCGCAGCAGGAGGCCGCCCCGAATCCTGACGGAAGTGCCGGAGGGGCCGCCGGGACGGCCAAGGGCGGTGTGATCGATGCCGGGAAGACCGGAGAATGAGCGCGCTCGTTTTGGGCATCGCGGGCAGTGGCGGGCGCATGGGGCGGGCGTTGGTGGAAGCCATTGCGGGCGCGCCGGATCTGCGTCTGGGCCTGGCCCTGGAGCAGGCGGACAGTCCCTTCATCGGGCGTGATCCGGGGGATTGGCTGGGCACGCCACTGGGTCTTGCAATCACCTCTGACGTTCAGGCCGGGTTGGAACGATGTGCGGTGCTGATCGATTTTACCCGTCCCCAGGCCACCCTTGGACATCTGGCGGCCTGTGTGCGGCATAAGCGGGGGATGGTGATCGGGACGACCGGTTTCAGCGCGGCTGAGAAAGCGCAGATCGAGGAGGCCAGTCAGGAGATTCCCATCGTCTGTGCGCCCAACATGAGCATGGGCGTGACCGTGGCGCTGGCGCTGCTGGAGCGGGCCACCCAGTGGTTGCCCGACGATTACGATCTGGAAATCACGGAAGCCCATCATCGCCATAAAGTGGATGCTCCATCCGGGACGGCATTGCGCATGGGCGAGGTGGTCGCCAAGGCGCGTGGCTGGAACTTGCCGGAGGTGGCGGTATATGGGCGTCAGGGGACCACGGGCCCGCGCCCTTCCCGGACTATTGGCTTTGCTACGGTGCGTGGTGGGGATGTGGTGGGCGATCATACGGTGTCATTCATGGGGGAAGGCGAGCGCCTGGAAATCACCCACCGTGCCAGCAACCGGGCCACCTTTGCCCAGGGTGCGGTGCGGGCCGCCCGTTTTGTGGTGGACCAGGCGGCGGGGCTTTATGATATGCGCGCCGTGCTTGGGTTGTAATTATTTGAAATAACTGGATTATTTTTGTTTCGCAGGAAGGTATTCCGGGCCCCGGAGTTGCTTTTTGGCGTGTTTTGCGGTAATATTCCGACAATCGGAAACGGGAAAGGTGCGCGTCGATGCGTCTTTCCCGTTTTTTCACATCACCCCCTTCAGGAGTTAGTCATGGCTGTAGAACTGCCCTCGTCCTCTCGTCGGGTGCCTGCCTTTCTTGTGCTGGCCGATGGCAGCGTTTTCAGAGGCTATTCCATCGGAGCCGAAGGGCACCGGGTGGGGGAGGTGGTGTTCAACACGGCCATGACCGGGTATCAGGAAATCCTGACGGACTCCTCCTATTGCCGCCAGATCGTGACCCTGACCTATCCGCACATCGGGAATGTGGGCGTCAATCCGGACGATGAGGAAGCTGCCGAATTGTTCGCGGCCGGCCTGATCGTCCGGAACATCCCGCGTCAGTTGTCCAGTTGGCGTGCGCAGGGAGGGTTGCCCGAATATCTCAAGGCGCGGGGCATGATTGCCATGGCGGGGGTGGATACCCGCCGCCTGACTCGCTTGTTGCGTGAAAAAGGCGCTCAAAACGGCTGTATCTGGACAGGAGAGGAGAACATTCCAGCCGCGCTGGAAGCGGCCCGTGCCTTCCCGGGTCTGAACGGCATGGATCTGGCCAGAGTGGTCAGTTGCGCCCAGCCCTATTCCTGGACGGAGGGGGTGTGGAACCGGGGCGGAGAAAAAACCCGGGCCGAGACGCGCTTCCGGGTCGTGGCCTATGATTTTGGCGTCAAGCGCAACAGTCTGCGCATGCTGGCGGAGCGGGGGTGCGATGTTCAAGTGGTTCCCGCCATGACGCCGGCTCAGGAAGTCTTGTCCCGGCGTCCAGACGGGGTTTTTCTGTCCAATGGCCCCGGCGATCCCGAGGCTTGTACCTACGCCATTCAGGCCGTTCGCGAGTTGATGGCGGCACGGGTTCCCCTGTTCGGGATCTGTCTGGGACATCAACTGCTCGCCCTGGCTTCAGGGGGGCGCACCCTCAAGATGAAATTCGGGCACCATGGCGCCAATCATCCGGTCCTCGACCAGCAAACCGGGCAGGTTTTGATCACCAGCCAGAATCACGGGTTTGCGGTGGATCCCCGGGATTTGCCCGCCCATCTCACGGTAACCCATGTTTCCCTGTTCGACGGGAGTTTGCAGGGGCTTGCCCGGACCGATGTTCCGGCCTTCAGTTTTCAGGGGCATCCTGAAGCCTGTCCGGGGCCTCATGACGCGGCTCCCCTGTTCGACCGCTTCATCGCGCTCATGCAAGAATCTGGAATCTGACCATGCCCAAGAGAACCGACCTCCACTCCATCCTGATCATCGGGGCCGGCCCCATCGTCATCGGCCAGGCCTGTGAATTCGATTATTCCGGGGCGCAGGCGTGCAAGGCACTGCGCGAGGAGGGCTATCGCGTCATTCTGGTCAATTCCAATCCGGCGACCATCATGACGGATCCGGGCATGGCCGATGCCACCTATATCGAACCCGTCAACTGGAAGACACTCGAGCGCATCATCGAACGCGAGCGCCCGGACGCCCTGCTGCCGACCATGGGCGGGCAGACGGCCCTCAACTGTGCCCTCGATCTGGCGCGGGAAGGAGTGCTGGCGCGTTACGGCGTCGAGATGATCGGGGCGTGCAAGGAGGCCATCGACATGGCCGAGGATCGGGAAAAGTTCAAGGCAGCCATGGCCCGCATCGGCCTGTCCACCCCCCGTTCAGCGGTGGCGCACAGCCTCGAGGAAGCTCAGCAGGTGCAGGCCCAGATCGGTTTTCCGGCCATCATCCGTCCCTCCTTTACCATGGGGGGGAGTGGGGGCGGCATCGCCTATAACCAGGAAGAATTCATGACCATTTGCGAGCGTGGTCTGGAGGCGTCGCCGACCCGGGAATTGCTGGTGGAAGAGTCGGTGATCGGCTGGAAAGAGTACGAGATGGAAGTGGTGCGTGACCGCAACGACAACTGCATCATCATCTGTTCCATCGAGAACCTCGATGCCATGGGGGTGCACACCGGAGATTCGATTACGGTGGCTCCTGCCCAGACCCTGACGGACAAGGAATACCAGGTGATGCGCAATGCATCCCTGGCGGTATTGCGTGAGATCGGCGTGGAAACCGGGGGCTCCAACGTTCAGTTTGCCGTCAATCCCAGGGATGGACGCATGATCGTGATCGAGATGAACCCGCGCGTCTCCCGTTCTTCGGCCCTGGCCTCCAAGGCGACGGGGTTTCCCATCGCCAAGGTGGCGGCCAAGCTGGCCGTGGGATTCACGCTCGACGAGTTGAGCAACGAGATCACGGGCGGGGTCACGCCTGCTTCCTTCGAGCCCACCATCGACTATGTGGTGACCAAGGTACCGCGCTTCGCCTTTGAAAAGTTTCCGCAAGCCAATGACCGCTTGACCACCCAGATGAAATCGGTGGGAGAGGTCATGGCCATCGGGCGCAGTTTCCAGGAGTCCTTGCAGAAGGCTCTGCGCGGACTGGAAACTGGCGCCGATGGGCTGAATGAAATGACTACCGAGCGCACCACCATCGAAGCCGAACTGGCCAATCCCGGCCCGCATCGCCTGTGGTATCTGGCGGACGCCTTTCGCATCGGACTGGAACGGGATGAAATCTACCGTTTGTCCCATGTGGACCCCTGGTTCCTGGCGGAAATCGAGGATCTGGTGTCAGAAGAACGACGGATAAGCGGCCAGGAACTCGCAGCGTTGAGCGTATCGCGCTGGCGCGAACTGAAAGGCAAGGGATTCTCCGACCGGCGTCTGGCTTACCTGCTGGGCAGCACGGAACAGGCGGTGCGCGCCACGCGGCATGCCCTGAACGTCCGTCCTGTCTACAAGCGGGTGGATACCTGTGCGGCAGAGTTTTCCACGCAAACCGCCTACCTCTACTCCACCTATGAAGAAGAGTGTGAGGCGAATCCCACTGAACGACGCAAGATCATGGTGCTGGGCGGGGGGCCGAACCGCATCGGGCAGGGGATCGAATTTGATTATTGCTGCGTCCATGCGGCGCTGGCCTTGCGTGAGGACGGATACGAGACACTCATGGTCAACTGCAATCCGGAGACGGTCTCCACGGATTACGACAGTTCGGATCGTCTGTATTTCGAGTCCCTGACCCTGGAAGACGTGCTCGAGATCGTGGCGCTGGAAAAACCTGTCGGCGTCATCGTCCAGTTCGGCGGTCAGACTCCCCTCAAGTTGGCTCGCGGCCTGGAAGCCGCCGGGGTTCCCATCATCGGGACGACCCCGGACAGTATCGATCGCGCCGAAGACCGCCAGCGTTTTCAGCAGCTCCTGCACGAGTTGGGGTTGCGTCAACCGGATAACCGGACCGCCGGCCATCGGGATGAAGTCTTGAAGGCAGCGCAGACCTTGGGATACCCCCTGGTCGTTCGTCCCAGTTACGTGCTGGGCGGGCGTGCCATGCAGATCGTCCATACGCCGGCGGATCTCGAGAAATACCTGCGCGAGGTCATTACGGATGGCGAGGGAATGCATGGGGTGGCCATTTCTCCCCGTTCTCCCATTCTGCTTGACCGCTTTTTGAACGATGCCATCGAAGTGGACGTGGATGCGGTCTGTGATGGACAGGAGGTGGTGATTGGTGCCATCATGGAACACATTGAGCAAGCGGGCGTTCATTCGGGGGACTCGGCCTGTTCCATTCCGCCGTACAGTCTGACCCCTGCCATCCAGGATGAACTCCGTCGCCAGACCAGGGCCATGGCGCTTGCTCTGGGTGTGGTGGGGTTGATGAACGTGCAGTTTGCGCTTCAGGGAGATACCGTCTATGTTCTCGAGGTCAATCCCCGTGCTTCGCGTACCGTCCCTTATGTGGCCAAGGCGACCAGTCGTCCCCTGGCCAAGATTGCGGCACGTTGCATGGTGGGACAGAGTTTGGCCGAACAGGGGATTACCGGAGAGTTGATTCCGGACTACTATTCGGTCAAGGAGGCTGTGTTTCCCTTTACCAAATTTCCCGGAGTGGATCCCATCCTTGGCCCGGAAATGAAATCCACGGGCGAGGTCATGGGGGTTGGGGCGACCTTTGCCGAAGCCTTCGTCAAATCCCAATGGGCGGCGGGAGTCAAGTTGCCCACCGGGGGCAAGGTTTTTCTGAGTGTCAGAAATGCGGACAAAGCCCCCTTGGTGGAGATTGCGCGCCAACTGGCGGAACTGGGATTTGCGCTGGTGGCGACGCGTGGAACGGCAGCCGCGTTGAGCGCCGCCGGCCTCGAGGTGGTATTGGTCAACAAGGTCATGGAAGGGCGTCCGCATATCGTGGATATGATCAAGAATCGCGAGATTTCCCTGATCATCAACACGGTGGAAGAACTTTCCCGGGCCGTGCAGGACTCCTGGTCGATCCGCAATGCCGCGCTGCAGGGGCGCATCACCTACTACACCACGGTCGCCGGGGCGCGGGCAGCCTGCATGGGAATGCGTCTTGGACAGTCCGGTGATGTCCACGAATTGCAGGCATTGCACCAAAGGTTGAAAATCTGACTCCCCAAAGGGGAGTTCAGGCCATATAACACGCAATTGGGTAGCGAGGAAGGAGAAGCATGAACAAGACACCATTGACGGTACGGGGTGCCGAAAAACTCAAGGAAGAATTGCACCAGTTGAAACATGTGCACCGTCCAGCAGTGATCCAGGCCATCAGTGAGGCGCGCGCTCAGGGAGATCTGTCGGAGAATGCCGAATACGATGCGGCCAAGGAGCGTCAATCCTTCATCGAAGGACGGATTGCGGAACTGGAATCCAAGTTGTCCCATGCCCAGATCATCGATCCGGCAGCGCTGGATGCGGATGGACGGTGCGTCTTTGCAGCCACGGTGGAAATGGAAGACTTGAATACCGGCGACGTCCACACTTACCAGATCGTGGGGGATGACGAGGCGGATATCAAGGAAGGCAAGATTTCCATTGGTTCCCCGCTGGCCCGCGCACTGATCGGAAAATCGGCGGGGGATGTGGCTGAAGTCCATGCTCCCGGGGGCATGCGTGAATATGAGATCAGGGAAGTACGTTATGGTTGAGCGCCGCAGGACCTTATCCTCCCCCGTGCCCGGGCGGCGCGCGGAACAGCCCCGAATATCCAGGGGAAAGACTGTGGTCAGGAAAGTCGTGGCCAAAAAAAGGGCTCCTGCCGTTGTGCCGACCTTGAAGTTGCCGGAAGCGGGGGTGGCGCTGGCGTTGTCAGTGGCTGATCGGGTGCGCCTGCGTCAGCAGGCTCATCGCCTCGACCCCGTGGTGCTGATGGGGCAATCCGGTATGACGGATGCGCTTCTCCTGGAAATAGAACGGGCCCTGCGCGCCCATGGCCTGATCAAGGTCAAGGCCAGCGGAGTGGATACGGCAGAGGCGCGCAGCGCTCTGGCAAATACCCTCGCGCAGCGTCTTTCGGCTGCCTGCGTTCAACAAATCGGCAAGATTCTGGTTCTTTATCGCCCCCGATGAAACCGACCCGGACCAGCAAGGCCTGGATACGGGAACATATCAACGATCCCTTTGTCCAACGAGCGAAGCGGGAGGGATATCGGTCGCGCGCCTCCTACAAGTTGCTGGAAATCGATGATCGGGACCACCTGCTGCGTCCGGGGATTTCAGTGGTGGATCTGGGGGCCAGTCCCGGAGGATGGTCCCAGGTGGCGCGCCAGCGCATGGGCGTGCACGGCAAGGTCATCGGCATCGATCTGCTGCCCATGGCGGCGCTGGAGGGCGTCGCTTTTCTGCAGGGGGATTTTCTGGACCCCGCAGTGCAGGAACAGGTAAGGGTCCTGCTGGGAAATCGACCGGTGGATCTTGTATTATCGGATCTTGCCCCCAACATCAGTGGTGTCACCCTGTATGATCAGGCCCGTGCGGCGGAGTTGTGGGAAATGGCCCTGGAATTTGCGCTCGAGGTGCTGGGGCCCGAAGGGAAGTTTCTGATCAAGGCGTTTCATGGCGCGGATTTTGAATCTTTTGTGCGGCGCATGAAGCAGTGTTTTGTCCGGGTGGTGACACGGAAACCTGCCGCATCCCGAGATCGAAGTTCGGAAGTGTACCTGTTGGGGCAAGGGTTGAAACCGAAGCGCACGGAGTGAGTGGGTGAATTTTGAACAGGTGGACGCGCTTGAGCGTACAATGATCCTTCGGAGTCCGAGGGAGTTGGTCGGATCGACTTGGAGGAAAGAGTCTTGAATAGCATCGTTAAAAATGTCTTGGCCTGGCTTTTCGTGGGATTGGTGTTGATGCTGCTGGTCAGTCAGTTCCAGAACCATCAACCGTCGGGCGATGTCCTGAGTTATTCCTCTTTCATCGAAGAGATGAAAGCCGGTCATGTCACCAAGGTGATCATCGACGGACGGGCGTTGCGCGGCGAACGCTCGGATGGCAAGCCTTTTACCACTTATACGCCTTCCGATCCATGGCTGGTCAGTGATCTGCTCAAGTACGGCGTGAATGTGTCGGCCAAGCCGGAAGAGGAACCTTCCTTCTTCATGAATATGCTCATGTCCTGGTTCCCCATGCTGTTGCTGGTGGCGGTCTGGATATTTTTCATGCGTCAGATGCAGGGGGGCGGACGAGGCGGCGCCTTTTCCTTCGGCAAGAGTCGTGCGCGCATGCTGGATGAAAATGCCAACCCTGTGACCTTTGCGGATGTGGCGGGGGTGGATGAAGCCAAGGAAGAAGTGAGCGAGTTGGTGGAGTTTTTGCGTGATCCCGGCAAGTTCCAGAAGTTGGGGGGGCGGATTCCGCGCGGCGTGCTCATGGTAGGCAGTCCCGGAACGGGGAAAACCCTGCTGGCCCGTGCGATTGCAGGGGAGGCCAAGGTGCCCTTCTTCAGCATTTCCGGTTCGGATTTTGTGGAGATGTTTGTCGGGGTGGGGGCGGCCCGCGTGCGCGACATGTTCGAACAGGCCAAGAAGAACGCGCCCTGTATCATCTTCATCGATGAAATCGATGCCGTGGGCCGCCAGCGCGGCGCCGGGCTGGGGGGCGGCAATGACGAGCGGGAGCAGACCCTCAACCAGATGCTGGTGGAAATGGATGGTTTCGAAGCGACGACGGGCGTCATCGTGATCGCGGCCACCAACCGACCGGATGTCCTCGATCCTGCCCTGCTGCGGCCAGGACGTTTCGACCGTCAGGTGGTGGTACCCTTGCCGGATATCCGGGGGCGTGAACAGATCCTGCTGGTACACATGCGCAAGGTCCCCATTGCGCCGGATGTGCGGGCCGACATCATTGCACGGGGCACGCCCGGGTTTTCAGGGGCGGATCTGGCCAATCTGGTCAATGAATCGGCACTCTTTGCCGCGCGTTTCAACAAACGCCTGGTAGACATGGATGATTTCGAGCGGGCCAAGGACAAGATCATCATGGGTGCGGAGCGGCGTTCCATCGTCATGCCGGAGAATGAACGGCGCAATACGGCCTATCATGAGTCCGGGCATGCCGTGGTAGCGCGCATGCTGTCCCTGACAGATCCGGTTCACAAAGTGACCATCATTCCCCGCGGGCGCGCTCTGGGGGTGACCATGCAGTTGCCCACGGAAGATCGCTACAGCATGAACCGCGACCAGATCCTGCAGAATATTGCCGTATTGTTCGGGGGGCGGATTGCCGAAGAAGTGTTCATGAACCAGATGACCACGGGCGCCAGCAACGACTTCGAACGCGCCACTGACATGGCGCGGCGGATGGTGACCCAGTGGGGGATGTCGACTTCCATGGGGCCCATGGTCTACGGGGAAAACGAGGGAGAAGTCTTTCTGGGGCGGACCATTGCCACCCACAAGAACGTGTCGGAAGCCACGATGCAGAAAGTGGACATGGAAATTCGCCGCATCATTGACGAGCAGTACGTCCTGGCGCGGGGCATCATCGAATCCCATCGCACCGAAATCGAGGCGATGACCCATGCCCTGCTGGAATGGGAAACCATCGATGCGGAACAGATCGAGGACATCATGTCAGGGCGTCCTCCCCGTCCGCCCAAACCCGCTGCGCCGGTGACGCCCAAAACGCCTCCGCCCAGCGCTTCACCCCCCCCGGCACCGGCCTCCACGGCCCAACCCGCCCAGGGCGTTTGAGACCGGAGGAGATTCCCGGCGTGCTGGGCGGACCTCCCGAACCACTCCCCGCAGTACACTGCGGGGAGTTTGTTTTGTCCCTGGCACGACCTCGCCTCATGGGGATTCTCAATGTCACGCCCGACTCATTCTCGGATGGAGGGACGCACCTCGATGCGTCAGCCGCCATTGCCTGCGGACAGGCCATGGCGGCACAAGGGGCTGACCTGATCGATGTGGGGGGGGAATCCACCCGGCCCGGAGCCCCCGAGGTGACCCTGGCAGAGGAATTGCGGCGTGTGATTCCGGTCATTGAAGGATTGGTGGACACCCTGAGGGTGCCCGTTTCCATCGATACCCGTCATCCCCAGGTCATGCAGGCCGCCATCCGGGCAGGCGCCACGCTGATCAATGATATCGAAGCCTTGCAGGCGCCCGGAGCACTGGAATGCGTGCTTGAGCATGAAGTCGGCATTTGCCTGATGCATATGCAGGGACAGCCCTTGACCATGCAGCAGTCGCCCCATTATCCTCTGGGGGTCGTATCCGAAGTCCGCGATTTTCTTGCGGCGCGGGTCGCCTTGCTGGAGCGGTACGGCGTGGGACGACAGCGCATCATGATCGACCCGGGGTTCGGCTTTGGCAAGACACGTGCCCATAACCTGACCTTGCTGCAGCAGTTACCGAGGTTGGTGGATCTGGGGTACCCGGTACTGGTGGGACTGTCGCGCAAATCCATGCTGGTCGGTCAACCCGGCGTTCCCCCGCGCGAACGTCTGGGAGCCAGTCTGGCTGCGGCTTGCTGGGCCGTTCAGGCGGGCGCGCATATCCTGCGTGTCCACGATGTGGCTGAGACGCGTCAGGCAGTGGACTTATGGATGGATACCTTGGCAGTGGAGGAGTGATGAACCGTCGTTATTTTGGAACGGATGGAATTCGCGGGCGTGTGGGCAGTGAGCCGATGACCCCTGTGATGATGTTGAATCTTGGGTATGCGGCAGGCACGGTGCTGGCTCAGGGCGCAGCGGCCACGCAACAGGATCGTCCCGTGGTGATCATCGGCAAGGACACCCGCATTTCGGGTTACATGATCGAATCGGCGCTCGAGGCCGGGCTCTCTGCGGCGGGCGTGGACGTCATCCTGCTGGGGCCCATGCCGACCCCTGCAGTGGCCTACCTGGTTCGGGCCTTGCGTTTGCAGGCGGGGGTGATGATCAGTGCTTCCCATAACCCTTTCGAGGACAACGGGATCAAATTCTTCTCTGCCGATGGGATGAAATTGCCCGACAGCGTGGAACTGGACATTGAAGCTCAACTGAATCAACCCTGGTCCTGTCGCGATTCGGCCCAACTGGGGCATGTCCGCCGCATGAATGATGCCGCAGGGCGCTATATCGAGTTCTGCAAGAGTACCTTTCCCTCCAGCCTCGACCTCAAGGGGCTGAAACTGGTGGTGGATTGCGCACATGGAGCCACCTATCACATCGCGCCCCTGGTGTTCCACGAACTGGGTGCCGAGGTCATCTCCATCGGCAATACTCCCAATGGCATCAATATCAACGACCATTGCGGGGCAACTCACGTCGATACATTGCGTGAGGCCGTGCGTACCCACCAGGCCGATATGGGGATTGCTCTGGACGGCGATGGGGATCGTCTCATCATGGTGGACGAGACGGGAAAAACTTATGACGGGGACCAACTGCTTTATGCTGTGGTCAAACACCGCCAGTCCTTGCCGGGATTCGCCGGCGGGGCGGTGGGGACCCTGATGACCAACCTGGCCGTGGAAAAAGCCTTCGAGCGGCGACGGATTCCCTTCGTGCGGGCCAAGGTAGGGGATCGCTACGTTCTGGAAACGATGCTGGAACGGGGCTGGCTCTGGGGCGGAGAGAATTCGGGACATCTGATCTGCCGGGACAAGCACAGTACGGGAGACGGCATCATTTCGGCGCTTCAGGTACTGGCGGCTTTGGCCAGCCAGGGGGTGACCCTGGCCAGTTATACGGCCGAGGTGGAACTCTATCCCCAGCGCCTGATCAATGTGCGTGCGGCCCAGTCGGTGGATTTCAAGACCTCTTCGCAGGTCCAGCAGGCAGTGACGGCGGCAGAAGAGGACATGGCCGGACACGGGCGGGTACTCTTGCGTGCTTCGGGTACGGAACCCCTGATTCGTGTCATGGTGGAAGGGGAAGATGCCACCCAGGTGGAGCGCTGGGCGGAAACCATCGCTGCCGCCGTGCGCGAGTTGGCAGCCGCCTAAATCAGTTCGGGGTCGATCACCGCGCGCAGGATGAGTTGGGGTTGTCCGTCCCGTTCGCGCTGGGTGAGCCACCAGAGCGCGCCTTTGCGTACACTCCAGGGGGCGGCTTCGCCCGTCAGTAGCCAGGCTGCGGTTTCTCCCAGGGTGGGTTGGTGGCCCACCAGCAGGGTGTAGGGGTCGGCGGGCGCAGGCCAGGCACAGGCCTGCAGCAGATCGCGCGGACCGGCGTGGGTACCCAGTTGCGGGACGGTTTCAAAATGTCTGGAAAAGGCGCTGGCCGTTTGCTGGGTGCGCTGTGCCGGGCTGACCAGAATGCGGGGTTCGAGCGGCAAATGGGCCTTCAGCCAGCGGGCCACCTGCCGCGCCTGTTGGTGTCCCCGTTCAGTCAGGGCACGCGCAAGGTCGGGAAATCCTTCTTCGGCTTCGGCGTGACGCCACAGGATCAGGTGAGATTGACTCATGACTGGGAACCCCCCTGGCTCAAACGCTGCAAGAGAAAGTCATGCACACGGAAGCACGAACTGCCGCGTCGTGGGCGGATTCGCGCATAATGCCCCTCCCCATTCATGATCCAGGCGGCGTGGTTGTCGCGCAGATAGGAACGGAGTCCCTCGCTCAGGATCCGCCGCTTGATGCGGGGATCGAGAATGGGGATACAGACTTCGATGCGGCGAAAAAAATTGCGGTCCATCCAGTCGGCACTGGCGATGAATACATCGTGGCTTCCTCCGTGACGGAAATACATGACCCGGTGGTGTTCCAGAAAACGACCGATCAGTGAGCGTACCCGGATATGTTCGGACAACCCTTTGACACCGGGGCGGAGCAGGCAGACTCCCCGGATGATCAGGTCGATTCGGACCCCGGCCTGGCTCGCTTCATAGAGCGCATCGATCAGGAGAGGTTCGGTCAGCGCATTCATTTTTGCGATGATGTGGGCTTTTTCACCCTTGCGGGCAAACTGGATTTCGCGGGCAATGGCCTGCAGGGTCCTGGAGTGAAGGGTAAAGGGGGCCTGCCAGAGGTGGCGCAACTGCTCCTGCTTGCCCAGCCCCGTAATTTGCATGAAGATGGCACTGACATCGGCCGTGATTTCCGGATGGGCAGTAAACAGACCAAAATCGGTATAGGTGCGCGTGGTACGGGCATGATAGTTGCCCGTACCCAGGTGGACATAACGCCGTAACTCATTTTGTTCGCGCCGGATGACGAGACACATCTTGGCGTGGGTCTTGTACCCGAAAACGCCGTAGACCACATGCGCGCCAGCCGCCTCCAACTTCTCGGCCCAGTTGATGTTGGCTTCTTCATCGAAGCGGGCCAGCAGTTCCACCACCACGGTGACTTCCTTGCCCTGGTGGGCCGCCTCGATCAGGGCCTCGATCAATTCGGAGTCCGTGCCGGTGCGGTAGACCGTCTGTTTGATGGCCAGCACCGCAGGGTCGCGAGCCGCTTGCTGGACAAACTGGATGACGGGCATGAAGGGCTGAAAGGGATGATGAAGGAGAAGATCGCGTTTTTTCAGGGTTTCGATGAGCGGAACCGTTGTGTCCAGTTCGCGGGGCAGCTGGGGCTGAAAGGCGGGAAACTTGAGGTCGGGCCGGTCAACCAGGTCGGCGACCCGCATCAGGCGCACGAGGTTGACGGGGCCGTCCACCCGATACAGGTCCGTCTCCTCCAATTCGAAAGTTTCGAGCAGGAACTGGGCCATGGTCTCGGAACAGTTTTCCGGGACCTCGAGGCGCACTTCATCGCCATACTGGCGATGACTCAATTCGCCTTGCAGGGCGAGGCGCAAATCACTGACTTCCTCATCTTCCAGCAGTAACTCGCTGTTTCGGGTCAAACGGAATTGATAGCATCCTTCGACGGTCAGTCCATGAAAAAGGTCGCCCACATTGGCATGAAGGATCGAGGATAAAAAAATGAATCCGTAGGGGCAGCCGCAAATTTCTTCGGGCAACTGTATGAAGCGGGGAAGGGCACGGGGAGCCTGCACGACGGCATGGGTGCAGGGCCGGCCAAAAGCGTCGACTCCCGAAAGCTCTACGGCAAAATTGAGGCTTTTATTGAGGATCCGGGGAAAGGGGTGGGCCGTGTCCAATCCGATGGGGGTCAATACCGGTTTGATTTCGCGCAGATAATAGTTGCGTGCCCAGGTATGCTGAGCCTCGGTCCAGTGGTTGCGACGGTGAAAGCAGATCCCTTCTTCTGCCAAACGCGGCAGGACGCGTTCGTTCAATAAGTGATACTGGTGGGCGACGAGTTCGTGTGCCACGCTGCACACCAGACGGTAGACGCGCGTGGGAGGCAGGCCATCCGGGCCGGTTTGGGTGATCCCTTCGCGGATTTGCTGTTTCAGGCCGGCAACCCGGATCTCGAAAAATTCATCCAGATTGCTGCTGACGATGCACAGGTAGCGCAGTTGCTCGAGCAAGGGGGTCTCGTCATCCTCCACCAGACTCAGGACGCGCCGGTTGAATGCCAGCAGGCCTAACTCGCGATTGAGGAACCGGGACGACGGGGTAACGGGATTACTCATAAAGTCGATCAAGAATGGGGACCATCTGACCCGCTCAGTGTACCACCCCCTCGAGCATCCGGAAAACCAATGGAGGGCATCGTCACGAATAATTCACGGCAGGTTCATGGTGGGGTAACAGGGGCCGGGCAAAGTGAGCAAATCTTCGTTCTGATGGAGAGATCCATGCCCCAACTCGACCAAAGTGTGCAGAATGTCCGTCAACCGCGCCTGATCTTTCAATATGCCCGTTCTCCTGCGGACGTGCGTGCGGCTCAGCAGTTGCGTTGGCAGGTCTTTCATGAGGAGATGGGGGCGCACTTGCATTCCCCTGAGGCAGGTCTGGATCAGGACCGGTTCGATGCGCTTTGCGACCATCTGATTCTGCGCGATACGCGCACCCATGAAGTGGTGGGGACCTATCGGATACTCAACGCGCAACAGGCGGCGTGGGCCGGAGGGTTCTATGCGGAAGAGGAATTCGATCTGACGCGCCTGGCCCATCTGCTTCCCCACGTCATGGAGGTGGGACGGGCCTGCGTCCATCCGGATTACCGTAACGGCCTGTCCATTGCGGTGTTGTGGGCGGGTCTGGCCGACTATATCCAGTCACACCGGGTGCAATACCTGATGGGCTGCGCCAGCATGACCATGATCGATGGCGGCCATACGGCAGCCTCGCTCTACCGGCAACTGGAACTCTTGCATGGAGCGCCTGCGGAATGGCGTGTTTTCCCCCATTGCGCTTTGCCTCTGGCGGCGCTCGACAACACGCGCGCGGTGGAGATCCCGCCCCTCATCAAGGCCTATCTGCGGGTAGGGGCCTATGTTTGCGGGGCACCGGCGTGGGATGCGGATTTCAACACGGCGGACTGCCTGCTTTTATTACCCACGGCAGCCATGGATCAGCGCTATTCCCGCCATTTCATGAAGGCCTCGGCGGAGGGAAGGACTTCCTTCTGAGGGTGCGTAACGATTTCCGGGCCAGAGTAGTTCATCCGTGCATGATCTGGTAGAGTGGGGTTTTTTTGTGAGGGTTGCAGGATATGCCCCAAGCGATCATCGCGGCGGTAGACTTGGGCTCGAACAGTTTTCGTCTGCAGGTGGCACGCGTGGTACAGGGGCAACCTTATACGCTGGACGCGATCAAGGAGCCCGTACGACTGGCGGCGGGATTGCTGCCCGACAACACGCTGGATGCGGTGACGCAGGAACGTGCCCTGGCCTGTTTGCGGCGTTTTGGCGAGCGGTTGCGCGCGGTGCCCCGGGAGGCCATCCGGGTCGTGGGGACCAATACCCTGCGCGTCGCCCAGCACGCGGAAACCTTTCTGGAAGCGGCACAGGAAGCCCTGGGCGTCCCCATCGAGATCATCGCGGGCCAGGAGGAAGCCCGCCTGATTTACGTAGGGGTGGCGCACAGCCTTCCCCGGAGCCGGGGCCGTCGGCTGGTGGTGGACATCGGCGGCGGGTCCACGGAAATCATCATCGGGCGCGGGGTCAAACCGCAGCGTCTGGAAAGTTTGTACATGGGATGTGTCAGTTATACACAGCAGTTTTTTTCTCAAAACAAGGTGACGGAACGTCACTGGGCGGCTGCCACCTTGGCGGCTGCCAATGAACTGCAGGCGCTTTCCGCCACCTTCGGGCGGGAGCAATGGGACGAAGCCGTGGGTTCTTCCGGGACCGCTCGCGCTCT
Source organism: Ferrovum sp. (assembly GCF_027317285.1). Lineage (NCBI taxonomy): Bacteria > Pseudomonadati > Pseudomonadota > Betaproteobacteria > Ferrovales > Ferrovaceae > Ferrovum > Ferrovum sp. The sequence goes on from NZ_DAHVHV010000005.1 coordinate 40,983, forward strand.
GGCCGAATTGCTGGAACTGAACGGGTTCGTGGGGCAGGGAATTACCCGGGCCGGACTGGCGTTTCTGCGGGAAAAGTTGCTGGAGGCTCGTGATCCGCACCATCTGGTTTCCATCGGATTGCGCACGGAACGGGTGCCGGTACTGCCGGGGGGGTTGGTCATCATGAGCGCCGTGTTCGATCACCTGGGGATCGAACAGATGCAAACGACAGACTGTGGTTTGCGGGAGGGGGTTCTGTATGAGATGCTGGGCCGTCTGAAACATCGGGATGTCCGGGAAGAGACGGTGCGCCATTTCGTCCAGCGCTACCATGCGGATCCGATGCAGGCGGAGCGGGTGGAGAAGTTGGCGCTCACGCTCTACCGGCAGGTGACGACTCGTCCCCAATACGCGCACTACTCGCCTTACCTGCGCTGGGCTGCCCAGTTGCATGAAATTGGGCTCTCCATCGCCCATGGGGGGTACCACCGCCATTCGGCCTATATCGTCGATCATGCGGACATGCCTGGATTTTCCAAGATGGAGCAGGCCATCGTGGGGGGGTTGGTCCAGAATCATCGGGGGCGTTTGGTCAAGGGGGCAGAACGCATCACCAATCGGGAAGGCTGGCGTCTGGTGCTGTGTCTTCGTCTGGCCGTGTTGTTCTGTCGCGGCCGCGCTCCTCTGGGACGAACGCCCCGCTTTCGTTTGTCGGATGAGGGTGAGGCGGGGTTTTGCCTGCAACTCAATCCCGCCTGGTTGACCGGTCATGCCCTGGCAGCCGCCAACCTGGAGAAGGAATGCCAGCAGTGGCAGGCTCAGGGGATTTCCCTGAAGGTGGCTTGACCCGGAAGATTCACGGGACTGTAATCAATCTGTCACATTTGGCGGTTAACCTGTTCCCGTTTGCTCGCAATTTTTTCTATGGAGATTTTCATGACGATTCGGTTCCCTGCGCGATCCTGGATGGTGGCCAGTGCTTTGTTGGTGTCGGCCTGGGAGGTCCAGGCGACGGACATCATCGGGGCCGGTTCCACTTTCGTCTACCCGGTTTGCGCCAAGTGGGCCGAAGGATTCAGGGCGGCCACCCAGAATGGTTTGAACTACCAATCCATTGGTTCGGGCGGAGGAATCAAGCAGGTGAAAGCCAAAGTGGTGGATTTCGGGACGACGGACAAACCCCTGACCCGGGAAGAACTGGACCGGAGTTCCCTGGTACAGTGGCCGCTCGTGATGGGGGGCGTGGTTCCCGTGGTCCATGTGGACGGGGTGGCCCCCGGGCAGATGAAACTTGACGGGCCGGTATTGGCCGACATCTATCTGGGCAAGATCAAGCGCTGGAACGATCCGGCCATCCAGGCGCTCAACAAGGGGCTGAACCTGCCCGCACAGGATATCGTCGTGGTTTCCCGTACCGATGGTTCCGGGACCACCTTCATCTTCACGAATTACCTCTCCAAGGTCAGTGCCGAGTGGAAGGCCAAGGTCGGGAGTGATACGGCCGTCAGATGGCCCACGGGCATCAATGGCAAGGGAAATGAAGGGGTGGCTTCCTACGTGCGCCAGCAGGCGGGGGGGATTGGTTACGTGGAGTACGCCTATGCCCTGCAGAACAAAATGAGTCATGTTCAGATGAAAAACCACGAAGGGCAGTTCGTGGAACCGGATATCAAGACATTCGGCGCTGCGGCCAGCAATGCCCATTGGGAACCGGGAAACGGATTTTACGAAATTCTGACCGATGAACCCGGGAAAAACAGTTGGCCCATCACCGGAGCCACCTTCGTCCTGATGCAGAAAGTTCAGGAAAACCCCGAGCACGCCAGAACTGCCCTGCAGTTTTTCGCCTGGGCCTACAAGAACGGTCAGAAAGCCGCACTGGCGCTGGACTATGTTCCCTTGCCTGATAATGTGGCCAGTTTGATCGAGGCCCAGTGGAAGGGGGAACTGAAGGATGGGGCGGGCAGGGCGCTCTACTGAGAAGCCTGCGGGAAATTTCTGCACGTACGAGAGGGAACCTTTCCCTCCGATTGAGCGATAATAGGAAAACCTCGGTACTGGGGGTATAATCGCTCCGTTCCTGACTTGACATTTCGTCCATGGCCGTCTTATGAACCCTATACCGACCCAACCTGTTGAGCGCGCGCCCAGGCACGCAGGACAGGCGCGTGGTTCCGGATATCTTGCCGACCGCCTGTTCGAGTGGTTGACCCGCTTCTTCGCTTCGTTGGTGCTGTTCACGTTGCTGGCGATTCTGGCTTCCCTGGTGGTGACCAGCGCGCCTTCGCTGAAAGCCTTTGGTTTTTCCTTTCTGTGGTCTGATGACTGGGACCCTGTGCAGGACAAGTATGGTGCCCTGATCCCCGTTTACGGAACCCTGGTCAGTTCCTTCGTGGCTCTGCTGATTGCGGTTCCCATCAGTTTCGGGATTGCCGTCTTTCTCACGGAAATGTCTCCTCCCTGGCTCAAACGCCCGCTCGGGACGGCCATTGAATTACTGGCTGCCATTCCCAGCATCATCTACGGGATGTGGGGGCTGTTTTCCTTTGCCCCGCTCTTTTCCCGGACCCTGCAACCCTTCCTGATCGAAACTCTGGGCAAGATCCCCTTCGCGGGACAACTTTTTCAGGGTCCGCCCCTAGGCATCGGTCTGCTCACGGCCAGCATCATTCTGGCCATCATGGTGATCCCCTTCATTTCCTCGGTCATGCGCGATGTTTTCGAACTGGTTCCCGCCGTGCTCAAGGAATCGGCCTATGGGCTGGGCGCCACCACCTGGGAAGTGGTCTGGCGGGTGGTCCTGCCCTATACCCGGGCCGGCGTGGTGGGGGGGGTCATGCTGGGGCTGGGGCGTGCCCTGGGGGAGACCATGGCGGTCACCTTCGTGATCGGCAATACCCAGCATCTCAGTCCCTCGCTGCTGGCCCCGGGAAACAGCATCGCCTCGTCCCTGGCCAACGAATTTTCCGAAGCGGTGGGCGACCTGTATACCTCTGCGCTGATTGAACTGGGGCTGCTGCTGTTCATCATCACGACCATCGTGCTGGCCATGGCCAAATTGATGTTGTTGCGCATGGGGCAGCGCGAAGGAACGCGGAGCTGACCATGCGCTATACCACGCCCGAAATTCGCCGTATCTACCGCCGTCGTCAGTTGGCCAATCGTTTTCATCTGCTCATGTCGCTGTGCGGCATGGGTTTTGGTTTGTTCTGGTTGACCTGGATTCTCTGGACCCTGATATCCAACGGTTTTGAGGCGTTGAGCTGGTCGCTGCTGACCCATCCGACGCCTGCCCCCGGGGGAGAGGGGGGACTGGCCAATGCCATTCTGGGGAGCATCATGATGTCCGGCCTGGCGACCCTGATCGGAACGCCGGTAGGCGTGCTGGCCGGGACTTATCTGGCCGAATACGGCCGACGCGGCTGGCTGGCCCCCGTCACCCGCTTCATCAATGACATTCTTCTCAGTGCTCCCTCCATCGTTCTGGGGCTGTTCATCTATACCGTGTATGTGGCCCGTTTTCACCATTTTTCAGGGATTGCCGGCGCCTTGTCCCTGTCCTTGATCGTCATTCCCGTGGTTGTCCGAACCACCGACGACATGTTGCGCCTGGTGCCGGACAGTCTGCGCGAAGCCGCCATTGCGCTGGGGGCTCCCCGCTGGAAAATGGTGGTGATGGTGGCTTACCGGGCAGCCAAAAGCGGCATCGCCACCGGCGTGCTGCTGGCAGTGGCACGCATCAGTGGGGAAACGGCCCCCCTTCTGTTTACTGCGCTCAACAATCAGTTCACGACCTGGAACATCAATGAGCCGATGGCCAACCTGCCGGTGGTCATCTTCCAGTTTGCCATGAGTCCCTACGATGACTGGCACCGCCTGGCTTGGGGCGGGGCCATCCTGGTGACCTTCAGCGTGTTGGCGATCAACGTGCTGGCGCGTTTGCTGTTCCGTCAAAAAAGTTCTTGAGCAGGGGTTTCATGAGCCATTCCGAGGTTTTCAATCTTTCTTCCATCGCACCCGAAGTGCGCATCGCCATCCGCAATCTCAACTTCTACTATGGTCGTTTCCATGCTTTGAAGAATGTCACCATGGACATCCAGACCAACAAGGTGACGGCCTTCATCGGCCCTTCGGGATGTGGCAAGTCCACTCTCCTGCGGACCTTCAATCGTCTGCACGAACTTTATCCGTCCAATCGGACCACGGGTCAAATTCTGCTGGATGGCAAGAATGTCCTGGACCGTCGGGAAGACCCCACGCTGTTGCGGGCGCGTGTCGGGATGGTTTTCCAGAAACCCACCCCGTTTCCCATGTCGATTTATGAAAACATCGCTTTTGGCGTGAGATTGTATGAAAAGCTGACGTCCGTGGAAATGGACGAGCGGGTGGAATGGGCCCTGAGCAAAGCGGCATTGTGGCCTGAGGTGAAAGACAAACTGCGCCAGAGCGGTAACGGGCTTTCCGGGGGGCAGCAACAGCGTCTGTGTATTGCCCGTTGCATTGCCATCAAGCCGGAGGTGATCCTGCTGGATGAGCCCTGCTCGGCTCTCGACCCCATTTCCACGGCACATATCGAGGAACTGGTGCATGACCTGAAGAGCGATTACACCGTGGTCATGGTTACCCACAACATGCAGCAGGCCGCCCGGGTTTCCGATTACACGGCCTATATGTATCTGGGGGAATTGATCGAGTTCGACGAGACGGATCAAATCTTTACCAAGCCCAATCAGAAGGCGACGGAAGACTATATCACCGGGAAATTCGGTTGATCTCCGGGGGCGCTGTTTCCTGCCCATTGCAAGAAACGCCATTTCAAGGCATCATCCTGCCCAGACATTTATTTCATGCAAGGTTTGAAACAGTTCATGCGTAAAAAACTCATTGCAGGCAACTGGAAAATGCACGGTTCTCGTGCGGCCAATGAGGCATTGGTACAGGCGCTACGGGCGGAACCTCGGTTGGAATCCGTTGAATTGGCGGTCCTGGTCCCCGCGCCCTATCTGGCCCAGATGCAGCAGTTGCTGGGCGGCTCGGCCTGCGCCTGGGGAGGACAGGACGTCAGCGACCAGGAGCGCGGCGCGTTTACCGGTGAGGTGGCGGCTTCCATGTTGCGCGAATTCGGATGCCGGTATACGGTGGTCGGTCATTCCGAACGGCGTCTGCGCCACGGCGAAACCGACCTTCAGGTGGCAGCCAAGGCGCAACAGGCACTGGCCCAGGACCTGATTCCCATCCTTTGTCTGGGAGAATCGCTCGAGCAGCGGGAATCGGGAAAAACGGCGCAAGTGGTGCGTGGTCAGTTGGGCGTGCTTCTGGATACATTGGGCGAGGCCGGGATGGCCCGTTCGGTCCTGGCCTACGAGCCCATCTGGGCCATCGGGACGGGGCGAAGCGCAACCCCGGCGCAGGTTCAGGAGGTCCATGCCGGGCTGCGTCGGCAATGTGCCGAAGTGTCGCCGGACTTGGCTGAAAACATTCAGATTCTTTATGGCGGTAGCGTGAAAGGTGCCAACGCGGTAGAATTGATGGCCTTGCCCGATGTGGATGGGGCACTGGTGGGGGGCGCTTCCCTGGTAGCGCAGGAATTTTTGGCGATCGCGCGTGCAGCCGCGAAAGCGAGTCAAGGGACTGAGTGATGGAAACGGTGGTTTGGATCGTACATGTGGGCGCCGCGCTTGGAATTATCGGATTGGTTCTCATGCAGCATGGCAAGGGTGCGGATATGGGCGCGGCCTTCGGGAGCGGTTCTGCGGGCGGGTTGTTCGGCGCTTCGGGCGCATCGAATTTTCTCAGTCGCAGTACGGCCGTACTGGCGGCCGTGTTTTTTTGTACCAGCATGCTGCTGACCTGGTATTCAGGACATGGCAACAAAGGGGTGAGCGTGATGAATGATGCCAGTGCGCTCAAGGCTCCTGTGGTTTCGACGCCAGCGAATGGGGTCCCCACAAAATCCAACGAGATTCCAAAATAGGGTACACTGGTACCCCCCTGGTCAAAGGGGAATGAGTTTCAAGCCGATGTGGTGAAATTGGTAGACACGCCGTCTTGAGGGGGCGGTGGCGAAAGCCGTAGCAGTTCGAGTCTGCTCATCGGCACCATGGAATGGTCGCAAACGGTTTGGCAGGGATTTCAGCCAAACAGAAGCAATGGTGTCATAATGACCCTTATGGAGGTCGGGTTTCCGGGATGCCCGGGACTCGGCGGGGCTTCCCCCCAGCAATTTGGGGGAAGTGCTCGATGATAATAATCGCACCCGCCCTATGAGGGGGTGCAGGAAACACTGCGAGTATGTGATGTCACAACATTATTTACCGGTATTGTTGTTCATTCTGGTGGGCGTGGGCGTGGGCGTGGTCCCCGCGGCTCTGGGTTGGTTCCTGGCGCCCCATCGTCCCGATCCGGAAAAGAATTCTCCCTACGAATGTGGCTTCGAGGCCTTCGAAGACGCGCGGATGCGTTTCGATGTACGCTATTACCTCGTGGCGATTCTCTTCATTTTGTTTGATCTGGAAATTGCCTTTCTCTTCCCTTGGGCTGTGGTGCTGAAAGACATTGGCGGGTTTGGTTTTCTGGCCATGCTGGTATTTCTGGGGATATTGGTGGTGGGGTTTGCCTACGAGTGGCTCAAGGGCGCGCTCGAATGGGAATGAAGCAACGATTGCCGGGTTGATCCATTAGGGAGGGGAACATGGCACTGGAAGGTGTGCTCAAGGAAGGTTTTGTCACCGCGAGTCTGGATACGGTCATCAATTGGACCCGTACGGGCTCCCTTTGGCCCATGACGTTCGGGTTGGCCTGTTGTGCGGTGGAAATGATGCACGCCGGTGCATCCCGTTATGATCTGGATCGCTTCGGGATCGTCTTTCGTCCCAGTCCCCGTCAGTCCGATCTCATGATCGTGGCCGGGACGCTCTGCAATAAAATGGCGCCTGCCCTGCGCAAGGTCTACGATCAGATGGCTGAACCCCGCTGGGTCGTTTCCATGGGGTCCTGCGCCAATGGCGGAGGGTATTACCATTATTCCTATTCGGTGGTGCGCGGTTGTGACCGCGTGGTGCCGGTGGATGTCTATGTTCCCGGTTGTCCTCCCACGGCAGAGGCCCTGCTGTTTGGTTTGATCCAGCTGCAACAAAAGATTCGCCGCACCCAGACCATCGCACGGGTGGCCTGATGAGTTTGCTGAATCGTCTTGAAACACTGGCGGGCGCACTGGACCAGGCCTTCGGCGAGGTTCTGGAAGAATCCTCGATTCAACTGGACGAACTGACCGTACGGGTGGGGACGGCGCATTGGCTCGCAACAGCCCTGCGTTTGCGGGATGAATTCGGTTTCGAGCAACTCATCGACCTGTGCGGCATGGATTATTCCACCTACCCCCATTGGTCCCGGCCCCGCTTCGGAATCGTGGTCCATCTGCTCTCGATTCAGCATAATCTGCGCCTGCGCCTCAAGGTCGCTGCGCCCGAGGGTCCGGTTCCCCTGGTGGAATCGGTGGTTACGGTATGGTCTGTGGCCAACTGGTTCGAACGGGAGGCCTTTGATCTGTTCGGGATCGTTTTTTCCGGGCACCCCGACCTGCGCCGTTTGCTGACAGACTACGGTTTCGTGGGCCATCCCTTCCGCAAGGACTTCCCTGTTTCCGGGTTCGTGGAAATGCGTTACGACCCGGAACAAAAGCGGGTCATCTATCAACCGGTCAGTATTCCGCCGCGTGAAGTGATTCCGCGTACGACGCGTCCGGAACATTATGGGGATACGGCATAATGGCTGAAATACGTAACTACACCATGAACTTTGGCCCCCAGCACCCCTCGGCACACGGGGTGTTGCGGCTGGTTCTGGAACTGGACGGCGAGGTGATCGAACGGGCCGATCCCCATATCGGTCTTCTGCATCGCGGGACGGAGAAGTTGGCGGAAACCCGTACCTTCCTGCAAAACGTGCCCTACATGGATCGTCTCGACTATGTATCCATGATGTGCAACGAGCATGCCTATGTTCTGGCCATCGAGAAATTGTTGCAGGTGGATGTGCCGATCCGCGCTCAATACATCCGTGTCATGTTCGACGAGATCACGCGCATCCTCAACCACCTGTTGTGGATCGGCGCGCATGCACTGGATATCGGGGCCATGACGGTGTTCCTTTATGCGTTCCGCGAACGGGAAGATCTGGTGGACTGCTATGAAGCCGTTTCCGGTGCCCGTCTGCATGCGGCCTATTATCGGCCCGGTGGCGTATATCGGGATTTGCCCGAGCGCATGCCCTTGCACCTGGCCAACAAGGAAGTCCGGGGCGGACGTTCGGATGCCAAGGCCCAACGCCTGAACCGTAATCGTCAGGGTTCACTGCTCGATTTCATCGAAGATTTCATCGATCGTTTCCCGGGCTATCTGGATGATTACCATAATCTGTTGACCGACAACCGGATCTGGAAGCAGCGGACGGTGGGGATCGGGGTCGTGACGCCGGAGCGCGCCTTGTCCCTGGGCTTCACGGGGCCCATGCTGCGCGGGTCGGGGGTGGCCTGGGACCTGCGCAAGAAACAACCGTATGAATCCTATGCCGAGATGGATTTTGACATTCCGGTGGGGGTAAATGGCGATTGTTACGATCGTTACCTGGTGCGGATGGAAGAGATGAAGCAATCCAACCGTATCGTCCGCCAGTGCATCGACTGGTTGCGGCGCAACCCGGGGCCCGTCATCACGGATAACCACAAGGTGGCCCCGCCCTCGCGGGAATCCATGAAGGAAAACATGGAAGAGTTGATTCACCATTTCAAACTCTTCACCGAAGGCATGCATGTCCCGCCGGGAGAGGCCTTGGCCAGCGTGGAGGCCCCCAAGGGTGAATTTGCCATTTATCTGGTCTCCGATGGAGCCAACAAACCTTACCGTCTCAAGATTCGGGCCCCTGGTTTTGCCCATATGGCCGGTCTGGATGAAATGTCACGCGGGCATATGATTGCAGACGTGGTGGCTATCATCGGGACCCAGGATATCGTTTTTGGAGAAGTGGACCGCTGATCATGCTGAGTACGGAATCCAAACAACAGATCGACCGCGAAGTCGCCAAGTACCCCGCGGATCAGAAACAGTCGGCGGTGATGTCGGCCCTGCGCATCGCCCAGGTCCAGCATGGCTGGTTGTCGAAAGAAGTCATGAACAGTGTGGCCGAGTATCTGGGCATGCCCCCCATTGCGGTGTATGAAGTGGCCACCTTCTATGAAATGTACAACCTCAAACCCATGGGGCGGCACAAGTTGACGGTGTGCACCAATCTGCCCTGCGCATTATCGGGGGCCATGGAGTTTTGTGACCGGCTCAAGGAAAAACTGGGCATCGGTTTCGGAGAAGTGACGGCAGACGGCGAAATCGGTCTCAAGGAAGGGCAGTGTTTCGGGGCCTGTGGGGACGCGCCGGTACTTCTGGTGGACAACCACGGCATGCACTCTTTCATGGATGAAGAAAAACTGGATACCCTGCTCAAGGAGTTGAAGTCATGACCGGCGTCATTCTCGAAGGGCTCGATCGCGATCGGACCTGGTCGCTGGAACATTACCTCCAGCGGGGTGGTTATGAGGCCTTGCGCAAGATCCTGACGACGCCCATGACGCCTGAGCAGGTTATCGACGAAGTCAAGAAATCCGTGTTGCGCGGCCGGGGGGGGGCAGGCTTCCCGACCGGGCTGAAATGGACCTTCATGCCCAAGAACTATGTGGGGGACAAGTATGTGGTGTGCAATTCGGACGAAGGGGAACCGGGAACCTTCAAGGATCGCGACATCCTGCGCTATAACCCCCATGCCCTGATCGAGGGGATGATCATTGCGGGGTATGCCATGGGCGCGACCCGCGGTTACAACTACATTCACGGCGAAATCTGGGAAGTCTACCAGCGCTGCGAAGAAGCCATCGATCAGGCCCGCGCGGCGGGTTTTCTGGGACGGAACATCCTGGGTTCGGAATTTTCCTTCGACTTGTTCAACCATCACGGCTATGGGGCCTACATCTGCGGCGAGGAAACCGCCCTGCTGGAATCCCTGGAAGGCAAGAAGGGCCAACCCCGTTACAAGCCCCCCTTTCCTGCCACTTACGGGTTGTACGGCAAACCGACCACCATCAACAACACGGAAACCTTTGCCTGTGTTCCCTGGATCATCCGCAATGGGGGCGAAGCCTTTTTGAAGTTGGGCAAACCAAACAATGGCGGGACCAAGATTTTTTCCGTTTCGGGGCATGTGACCCGACCGGGCAATTATGAGGTTCCCCTGGGGACTTCCTTCGCCATGCTTCTTGAAATGGCGGGCGGAATGCGGGGAGGACGGAAGATCAAGGCGGTTATTCCGGGCGGCTCCTCCATGCCGGTCTTGCCCGGAGACATCATGATGCAACTGGACATGGACTATGATTCCATTTCCAAGGCGGGCTCCATGCTGGGCTCCGGAGCGGTGATCGTGATGGACGAGACCACCTGCATGGTGCGGGCGCTGGAGCGTCTGTCCCTGTTCTATCATGAGGAATCCTGCGGACAATGCACGCCATGCCGGGAAGGGACGGGCTGGCTGTACCGTATCATCCATCGCATCGAACAGGGGCAGGGACGACAGGACGATCTGGACCTGCTGCATTCCCTGTCCAATAATATCCAGGGGCGTACCATCTGTGCCCTCGGTGATGCTGCGGCCATGCCGGTGCGCAGTTTCGTGACCCATTTTCGGGATGAATTCGAGTATCACGTCGTCCACCGGCGTTGCCTGGTGGGGGCGGTGAGCGGTTCCCAAGAGAAGGCAGCCTGATCATGGCATTATTGAACCTAGAAATCGACGGAAAACCTACCCAGATTGAAGCCGGACGCACCGTCATGGATGCGGCCAAGCAACTGGGGATCAAGATTCCCCATTTTTGCTATCACCGCAAACTGTCCATTGCCGCCAATTGCCGGATGTGTCTGGTTCAGGTGGAAAAGGCGCCGAAACCTCTGCCGGCCTGTGCCACTCCCGTGACCGAAGGGATGAAGGTGTATACCCATTCGCCCCTGGCCGTCGAGGCGCAGAAGGCGGTCATGGAATTTTTGCTCATCAATCATCCCCTCGACTGTCCCATCTGCGACCAGGGCGGCGAATGCAAGTTGCAGGATCTCAGTGTCGGCTATGGCGGCGGGGCTTCACGGTACCAGGAAGCCAAACGGGTGGTCTCCAACAAGGATCTGGGGCCGCTCATTTCCACCGACATGACGCGTTGCATCCTGTGCACGCGCTGTGTGCGTTACGGCCAGGAGATTGCCGGGATCATGGAACTGGGGGTCGGCGGGCGGGGAGAGCACTCGGAAATCCTGGCGTTCATGGACCTGACCGTGGATTCGGAAGTTTCGGGTAACGCCATCGATCTCTGCCCCGTGGGGGCACTGACCAGCAAGCCCTTTCGTTTTTCGGCACGGTCCTGGGAATTGACCCGTTTCCCTTCTGTGAGCCCTCACGATGGGCTGGGGACCCAGGTCGAGGTGCAGGTCAAGATGCGTAACGACGTGGTGCGCGTGCTTCCCCGTAAAAACGACGAAATCAACGAATGCTGGTTGTCCGACCGCGACCGGTTTTCCTATCAGGCATTGCACAGCGCCGACCGGCTCCTTCACCCCCAGGTCAAGCGCGACGGACAATGGATCCAGGTCACCTGGGCCGAAGCCCTGCAGTGCGTGGTGGACGGTTTGGAGAAGGTGCGCCATGAAAGCGGGGGAGAAGGGATCGGGGCCCTGTTGAGCCCCCATCAAACCCTCGAAGAACTTTATTTGGCCCAGAAGTTGTTGCGCGAACTGGGTTGTCACAATATCGATCACCGCACCCGGCAGGTGGATTTTTCTCTTGATCCCCTGCAACAGGGAACCCCCTGGCTGGGCATGGCGATTGCGCACTGGTCGGATCTGCGCGCGATCCTGGTGATTGGGTCGGGGTTGCGTCAGGAACAACCCCTGCTGGCGGTACGGTTGCGGCGTTCGGCCCGGTCCGGAGCGCAGGTGCACCGGGTGGCGGCGCGCCATGAGGATTGGGCCATGCCCGTGGCGGGAACCCTGGTGGGAAAACCCAGCGAATGGTCGGCGCTGCTCGGCGAAATACTGAGTGCCGTGGCCCAACAGACCGGCGCCTCCCTGCCTGAAGACGTGTTGCCCCTGACCACCACGACCCCCTCGCCCGAGGCTGTGGCCTGTGCGTCCGATCTGCTGGCAGCGCAGGGCAAGGCGGCGGTGGTATTGGGGCAACTGGCTCAGCAACATCCCGATTATGCGACTCTCTACCGTTTGGCCCAGGTCTTGGGCGAAATGACGGGGTCCTCCTTCGGACAGTTGGCGCTGGCCGCCAATACGGTGGGTGCTGCGCTCGCCGGGGCTTTGCCGCAGCGCGGCACGCTTCATACCCATGCCCGGGCGGGGCTGGATGCCCAGGCGCAATGGCGCCAGCCGCGCCAGGCCTATGTGGTGATGGGGTTGGAACCGGCCCTGGATTGCGCAGACCCCTCCCTGGCCTTGAAAGCGCTGCGTCAGGCCGAGACGGTGGTGGCCCTGAGTGCCTTCAAGGGAGATGCGGAACAATGGGCAACGATCATGCTGCCCATCGCCCCTTTTACCGAAACTGCCGGAACGTTCGTCAGCATGGAGGGACGGGTTCAATCCTTCAGCGGCGTGGTGCCGCCCCGGGGTGAGGCGCGTCCGGCCTGGAAAATCTGGCGCGTGCTGGGCAATCTTCTGGATTGTCCGGGGTTTGACCAGGAAACCATCGAAGAGGTGCGTACGGAAATTTCTCCCGATCTGTCTCTGGGGTGCCGCGAAGCACTCAGCAATCAACTGACCCACGCGCCCGTTCTGAAGGTTCGCGCTTCGCTGGGCACCGTGGAGCGGGTGGGCGAGTTACCCGGTTACCACGCCGACCCGCTGGTGCGACGCGCCCCTGCGTTACAGGAAACCGCTCTGGCAGGGAACATTCGGGTCATACTGCATCCCGCTCAGGCAGCCAGTCTGGGACTGGCTGCCGGACAGTCGGTACGGGTGCGCCAGGGAGAAGGCAGTGTGGTTCTGCCCGTGACGCTGGATGAAACACTGGCGGAGGGTTGTGCGGTGGTGCCCATCGCCCATCCGCTCTGCGCTTCATTGGGCGAGGCCATGGGCATGGTCGTACTGGAGGGGGCATGATGGAAACGCTTCAAGCATTCTTCGGCCCGCTCTGGCCATTGGTCTGGACATTGCTCAAGATCCTGGCCATCGTGGTCCCCATGATGGGGGCGGTGGCGTACCTGACCCTGGCGGAGCGCAAGGTCATCGGCTACATGCAGATCCGCATCGGTCCCAATCGGGTTGGGCCATTGGGCTTGCTTCAGCCCATTGCGGACGGGATCAAGCTGCTGATGAAGGAAATCATCGTCCCCAGCGGCTCCAGCAAGTTTCTCTTCGTTCTGGCGCCCGTGCTGGCCATCATGCCTGCCCTGGCAGCCTGGGCCGTGGTGCCCTTTACCCCCGATCTGGTACTGGCCAACGTGGACGCCGGACTGTTGTACATCATGGCCATCACCTCCATGGGGGTCTATGGCGTGGTACTGGCCGGCTGGGCATCCAACTCCAAATACGCTTTCCTTGGGGCCCTGCGCTCTGCAGCCCAGATCGTGAGTTATGAAATCGCCATGGGATTTGCCTTGGTGACGGTACTGATGATGTCCCACAGTCTCAATCTGGTGGATATCGTCAAGGCCCAGCAGGGAAATCTGGGACTGCTGCAATGGAACTGGATCCCGCTTTTTCCCATGTTCGTCATTTACGTGATTGCCGGGACAGCCGAGACCAACCGGGCCCCCTTCGACGTGGCCGAGGGCGAATCAGAAATCGTGGCGGGTTTTCATGTGGAATACTCCGGTATGGCTTTTGCCATATTTTTCCTGGCCGAATACGCCAACATGATCCTCATCGCCGCCCTGACTTCCCTCATGTTCCTGGGCGGCTGGCTGTCACCGGTCTCCTTCCTGCCGGATGGAATCCTGTGGTTGTTTGCCAAGATGAGTTTCATTTTGTTCCTGTTCCTGTGGTTTCGGGCGACCTTCCCGCGCTATCGCTATGACCAGATCATGCGTCTGGGCTGGAAGGTATTCATTCCCGTGACCCTGATCTGGCTGGTGATCGTGGGTCTGCTCCAGCAGGAACCCCTGCGCGGTCTTCCCGTGCTCAATCTCTGGTTCCGTTGAGGAGTAACCTGTGGCCGACCTCAAATCCTTTGTCAAGAACTGGACCCTCTCCGAATTGCTCAAGGGCATGAGCATTACGGGACGTCATTTTTTTGCGCCCAAGATCACCGTGCAGTATCCCGAAGAGAAGACGCCCATGTCGCCCCGTTTCCGTGGCCTGCATGCCTTGCGTCGCTATCCCAACGGGGAAGAACGCTGCATCGCCTGCAAATTGTGCGAAGCCGTGTGTCCTGCCATGGCCATCACCATCGAATCGGAACAACGGGAGGATGGAAGCCGGCGGACGACGCGCTACGATATCGACCTGACCAAATGCATTTTCTGCGGTTTCTGCGAAGAATCCTGCCCTGTGGATTCCATTGTCGAAACGCGTATTTTTGAATACCACGGCGAGCAGCGCGGCGATCTGCTCATGACCAAGGAAAAACTCCTGGCCGTGGGAGATCGTTACGAAGCCCAGATTGCGGCCGACCGGGCAGAAGATGCCCCTTACCGATGAGGATGACGCACCGTGCTTGATTCTTCCTTCCTGTTGTTCATGGCCTTTGCGCTGGTCCTGGTGGGGGCCGGTGTGGGCGTGATTACCGCCCGAAACCCGGTTCATGCCGCATTGTTCCTGGTGCTGGCCTTTTTCACCGGCTCAGCGTTGTGGATGATGCTCGAGGCCGAATTCCTTGCCATCGTCCTGGTCCTGGTCTATGTGGGTGCGGTGATGGTCCTCTTCCTGTTTGTGGTCATGATGCTCAATATCGACAACGAGCGACTGCGCCAGGGATTCTGGAAGCATCTGCCCCTCGGTGGGGGAGTTGCGTTGTTGATGGTGCTGGAAATGTGGCTGGTGGTGAGCAGTCGCCAGTTCTCCTCCATGGTTCCGGACTCCCGGGGCTCGATCAGCAATACCAAGGAGTTGGGACGTCTTCTGTATACCGATTACGTTCTCTCCTTTGAACTGGCTGCCGTCATCCTGCTGGTGGCCATCGTTGCCGCCATCGCCTTGACCTTGCGTCGCCGCAAGGATTCCAAGCACATCGATCCCGCCATGCAGGTTCAGGTCAAAGCGGCCGACCGCCTGCGGGTCGTGTCCATGCCCGCCGAGAGGGAGTTGTAATGCTCAATCTGACAGACTATCTCATGCTCGGATCTCTGCTGTTTGCCATCAGCATCGTGGGGATTTTTCTCAACCGGAAGAACCTCATCATTCTGCTCATGTGCATCGAACTGATGCTGTTGGCCGTGAACATGAACTTCGTGGCTTTTTCCCATTATCTGCATGATACGGCGGGCCAGATTTTCGTTTTCTTCATTCTTACCGTAGCAGCAGCGGAATCGGCCATTGGTCTGGCCATTCTGGTGGTGCTGTTCCGCAACCTGCGCTCCATTCATGTGGACGACCTCAGCCACCTCAAGGAATGATCGACATGAGTGTGCCAAGTCTTTATCTTCTGGTCCCTCTGGCCCCCCTATTGGGGGCATTGCTGGCAGGGTTGTTTGGAAAAGCCCTGGGCAAGGCAGGCAGTCATACGGTCACGATCCTGGGTGTGGCAGTGTCCTTTGTGGCCTCCCTGGTGATTGCCCAGGATGTCTTTGCAGGACACTCCTTCAACGGGACCGTCTATCAATGGCTGACCATGGGAGACTCTTCGGTCTTCGAGGTGGGGTTCCTGATCGATCCGCTCACCGTCACGATGATGCTGGTGGTGACTTTCGTTTCGCTCATGGTCCATATCTACACCATTGGGTATATGCACGACGATGACGGGTATCAGCGGTTTTTCAGTTACATCTCGCTCTTTACCTTCTCCATGCTGATGCTGGTGATGGCCAATAATTTCGTCCAGTTGTTTTTTGGCTGGGAGGCGGTCGGCCTGGTGTCCTATCTGCTGATCGGCTTTTGGTATACCCGGCCCACAGCCATTTATGCCAACCTCAAGGCATTCCTGGTGAATCGGGTGGGTGATTTGGGCTTTCTGCTCGGGATTGCCCTGATCCAGGCCCATTTCGGTTCCCTCGATTACGCGACGGTGTTTCAGCAGGCTCCGGATTTTGCGCGCGATACCATCGAATTGTGCGGGGGCGCTCCCGTCTCGCTGATCACGGTCATTTGTCTGCTGCTGTTCGTGGGGGCCATGGGTAAATCGGCACAGATGCCCCTGCATGTCTGGCTCCCCGATTCCATGGAAGGCCCGACCCCCATTTCAGCCCTGATTCATGCGGCGACCATGGTGACTGCCGGGATTTTCATGGTGTCCCGCATGTCGCCCCTCTTCGAATTGTCCCCCACGGCCCGCTCCACCGTCCTCGTGATCGGCGCCTGCACCGCGCTGTTCATGGCGTTTCTGGGGCTGATCCAGAACGACATCAAACGGGTGGTGGCTTACTCCACTCTGTCGCAACTGGGGTACATGACCGTGGCATTGGGCGCCTCGGCCTATCCGGTGGCGATTTTTCATCTGGGGACCCATGCCTTTTTCAAGGCGCTCCTGTTTCTGGGCGCGGGATCCGTGATCCATGCCATGCATCATGAGCAGGACATGCGCAAAATGGGGGGACTCCGGCGGTACATGCCCATCACCTATGTGACGGCGCTGATCGGTTCCCTGGCTCTGGCAGGTATTCCGCCCTTTGCCGGATTCTTTTCCAAGGATGCCATCATCGAGGCCGTGCGTGCCAGCCATTTGCCAGGCTCGGGGTTTGCTTCCTTTGCCGTTCTGGCCGGGGTATTCGTGACGGCGTTTTACAGTTTTCGCATGCTTTTCATGACGTTTCATGGAAAACCGCGCATGGACCATCACACCCGGGAACATCTCCATGAATCGCCCTGGGTGATTACCCTGCCGCTCATCATGCTGGCCATTCCCTCGGTCATAGCCGGTTGGATCTTCATCGGCCCCATGGTCATGGGGGATTATTTCGGTTCCTCCATTACCCTGTTGCCCGGGACGGGTGCCCTGCCGGAAATGCGCGAAGCCTGGCGGGGAGTCGGGCCTTTCGTGGTCGAGGGAGTCCAGTCCCTGCCTTTCTGGCTGGCTATTTCCGGGGTTGCGTTGGCGGCCGCCTTCTACCTCAAGTGGACCCATATTCCTGCGACGATTGCCCGTGAATCGGGCGCCATTTATACCCTGCTGGACAATAAATATTACTTTGACCGTTTCAATGAAATTTTTATTGCTGGCGGTGCCCGTTGTGTCGGGCGTGGGTTGTGGAAACTGGGCGACACGAAGTTCATCGATGGCTGGATCGTCAATGGTTCTGCCCAACTGGTGGGAGCCCTGTCCACACGTCTTCGCCGGATCCAGACGGGCTACATCTACCACTACGCCTTTGCCATGATTTTTGGGGTGTTCTTCCTGATGAGCCTGTGGTTCATCAAAGCGTAATCTGAGCGGAATTCCATGACTGCACACCATCTTCTTTCCTTGAGTATCTGGGTTCCCATTCTGGCAGGGATTCTCGTCCTCGCTCTGGGGCGCGATTCCAATCCGGGACTAACCCGTGGCGTGGCACTGGTGGGGGCTCTACTGGGCTTCCTGGTCACTCTTCCCCTTTATACCGGATTCATCAACGCCTCGGCGGCCATGCAGTTCGAAGAAGCCTACCGCTGGATTCCTGCTTTCAACATCACTTATCACCTGGGAATCGACGGGATTTCCTTGTGGTTTGTCCTGCTCAACAGTTTCATGACCGTTCTGGTGGTGATTGCGGGCTGGATCGTCATCGAGAAACGGCAGGCCCAGTACATGGCGGCCTTCCTGATCATGTCCGGGCTGATCAACGGCGTGTTTGCCTCACTCGATGCCATCCTGTTCTATGTCTTCTTTGAAGCCATGCTGATCCCCATGTACCTGATCATCGGGGTCTGGGGGGGGCCGCGCCGGGTCTATGCCTCCATCAAGTTCTTTCTGTATACCCTGCTGGGTTCCCTGCTCATGCTGGCGGCCTTCATCTATCTTTACTTCGAGGCCGGAGAGTCTTTCGAAATCCTGAAATTCCAGGCAGTAGCCCTTCCTCTGGGGGTCCAGATCCTGCTTTTCATCGCCTTCTTCATGTCCTTCGCCGTCAAGGTGCCGATGTGGCCGGTTCACACGTGGTTGCCCGATGCGCACGTTGAGGCCCCCACGGGAGGTTCGGTCATTCTGGCTGCCATCACCCTGAAAATCGGGGCTTACGGGTTTCTGCGTTTCAACTTGCCGATTACCCCGGATGCCAGTCATGCCCTCGCCGGGACGATGATCACCCTGTCCTTGATCGCTGTGGTGTATATCGGTCTGGTGGCTCTGGTCCAGCAGGACATGAAGAAACTGGTGGCCTATTCGTCCATTTCGCACATGGGGTTTGTGACGCTGGGGATCTTCCTGTTCAACCCCATGGGCATGGAGGGCGGTCTGCTCCAGATGATCTCGCACGGATTTATCTCGGGGGCCATGTTCCTGTGCATCGGCGTACTGTATGACCGCATGCACACGCGACAAATTGCCGATTATGGTGGGGTGGCCAATACCATGCCCAGGTTTGCGGCCTTCATGATGTTGTTTTCCATGGCCAATGCGGGCTTGCCCGGGACCAGTGGTTTCATCGGTGAATTCATCGTCGTCCTGGGCGCGATACAGGTCAATTTCTGGTATGCCGCACTGGCCGCCACCACCCTGGTTCTGGGCGCCGCCTATACGTTATGGATGGTGAAGCGGGTTATCTTCGGGGAAGTGGCCAATGACCATGTGGCGGCCCTCAAGGATATTTCCAGCCGAGAATTCCTGTTTCTGATCATTCTGGCACTGCTGGTGCTGGGGATGGGGCTATACCCCAAGCTGTTCTCCGAACCCATGCACGCTTCGGTCCTGCAATTGATCGAGCAGGCCTCGACCCCCAAGTTCTGATGGAGCGACGATGACCTTCGCCACACCCAATCTGGTTCCAGCCTACCCGGAAATTTTTCTTCTGGGGGCACTTTCTGCCCTGCTGATCGCGGACCTGTTCATTTCCGAGTCCAAACGATTCCTGACTTATGCCTATGCCCAACTGGCCCTGGTGGGGACGGCCGGCTTCCTTCTGATCGGTTCCCTGGGACAGGTGGTGACGACCTTCAATGGGTCCTTTGTGGATGACCCCATGGCTCGTACCCTGAAGATGATCTCCGTGCTGACGGTATCCTTCGTTTTTGCCTATTCGCGGGACTACATTCAAAGCCGTGGTTTGTTCAAGGGGGAGTTTTTCGTCCTGATCCTCTTTGCGCTGCTCGGGGTCATGGTCATGATCTCCGCCAACCACTTCCTGGTGCTCTATCTCGGGTTGGAACTGCTTTCGCTTTCTCTCGCCGCCTTGATTGCGTTGCAGCGGGACTCGGCCGTTGCCACCGAAGCCGCCATGAAATACTTCGTCCTGGCGGCTTTGGCTTCCGGCATGTTGCTGTATGGCCTATCCATGATCTATGGCGCCACAGGATCCCTGCAAATGGCCGAAGTCGCCAATGCCATCGCTCAGGGTAATGCCGATCCGGGCATTCTGGTCCTTGGGCTGGTATTCATGGTGGCGGGTCTGTCCTTCAAGTTGGGGGTGGTGCCTTTCCACATGTGGGTACCCGATGTATACGAAGGGGCGCCCACCGCAGTGACCCTGTTTGTGAGCACGGCGCCCAAACTTGCCGGTTTTGCGTTCTTCATGCGTCTGTTGGCGGGCGCCATGGGGCCGATGGTTGCGGACTGGCAATCCATGCTCATCATTGTTTCGGTATTGTCCCTGCTGGTCGGAAACGTGACGGCGATCGCCCAAACCAACCTCAAGCGTATGCTGGCCTATTCCACCATTGCGCACATGGGGTTCCTGTTGCTGGGCATCCTGTCGGGGACCCTGGGAGGGTACGCGGCGGCCATGTTCTATGCGGTCACATACGTGCTCATGAGTCTGGCCGCCTTTGGCCTGATTCTGCTCATGAGTCGCGAGGGTTTCGAGGCGGATCAACTGAATGATCTGAAAGGACTGAACAAGCGCAGCCCCTGGTATGCCTTCCTGATGCTGCTGATCATGATCTCCATGGCAGGGATTCCGGTTTCTGCGGGTTTCTTTGCCAAGTTGGCTGTGCTCAGTGCCGTCCTGGATGCCGGGCTGACCTGGCTGGTGGTCGTGGCGGTACTCATGTCCCTGATCGGCGCGTTTTATTATCTGCGCATCATCAAGTTGATGTACATGGACGAACCCGAGAACGATACCCCGATCATGGGGGAAAGCGATCATCGTCTACTGCTCAGCATCAATGCGCTGACGTTGCTCGCGCTCGGAATCATTCCGCAGCCGCTCATCGATCTGTGTACGGCATCCATTGCTCAGTCGCTGCGCGGGTAACGTAATCCGTGTCCCTTGACTGGACTTTGCCTGATCACCAATGGCCGGACTTCACGGAACGGACTCTCGATTCGGTTCCGCGCTATCGGGGGGCGTTGCTGGATGTTCATGAAGACCGGGTCCAACTTCCCAATGGTCAGGAGGCCACCCGGGAATATATCCGGCATCACGGTGCTGCGGCCATCGTTCCTCTGATCGATGAAAAAACGGTACTGCTCGAGTATCAGTTTCGCTACCCTCAACGGCGTCATTACTTTGAAATCCCGGCAGGCAAACTGGATCCGGGCGAGGATCCGCTGAAAGCGGCGCAACGGGAATTGCAGGAAGAAACCGGATACCGGGCGGGACGCTGGAAAAAACTCATGTGTCTGGATCTGTGTATCGCTTATTCCACCGAACAGATCACCTATTTCCTGGCTCAGGACCTTGTTTTCGAAGAAATCCGGCGCGATGAGGAAGAATTTCTCGAAACCCTGGCAGTACCTCTGGAAGAGGCCTGGCGCTGGGTGGAGACAGGGCGTATCTGTGACGCCAAGACAGTGGCAGGTCTGCTGTGGCTCCGGACCTTTTCCCCTACTTGAAATTGGGTTGATTGCCCCCAACTCAGGGGCATCGCTGTATTTTTCGTTCAAACCCACGGATGTGATGACACCATGAGCCATAAGGAATCCCTGAATTTTCAGACCGAAGTCAAGCAGTTGCTGCAGTTGATGATTCATTCCCTGTACAGCAACAAGGAAATATTTTTACGCGAATTGATTTCCAACGCCTCCGACGCCTGTGACAAACTGCGTTTCGAGTCCATTCAGTACCCGACGCTGCTGGAAAGTGACCCCGATCTGGCGGTCCATCTGGAGATCAATAAGGAAGCACGCACATTGACCATCCGGGATAATGGGGTGGGGATGTCGCGGGAAGAAGTGATCGGGAACATCGGGACCATCGCTCGCTCCGGAACCAGGGAGTTTCTGGGTAAACTGTCTGGCGACCAGGCCAAGGATTCTGCATTGATCGGGCAGTTCGGGGTTGGCTTCTATTCTTCCTTCATCGTTGCGGACAAGGTGACCCTGACTACCCGCCGGGCCGGGGCGACTGCATCGGAGGGCGTACAGTGGGAGTCGTCGGGGGATGGTTCCTTCTCCATTGAAACGCTGGAAGTTCCAACGCGCGGAACGACGGTGACGCTGCACCTCAAGGAAGGGGAAGAGGGGTTTCTCGACGCCTGGAAGTTGCGCGGTATCGTGCGGCGCTACTCCGATCATATCCAGTTGCCGATTCGCATGAAAAAAGACCCCATTCCGGCTCAGGAAGGGGAAGAAAAGGTCGTCAACGAGCCGGAGGAAGAAACCCTCAATCAGGCCAATGCGCTGTGGGCACGCCCCAAGAACGAAATCACGGAAGAGCAGTATCAGGAGTTTTACAAGCACGTTTCCCACGACTTCGAGTCTCCTCTGGCCTGGAGTCATGCGCGGGTGGAAGGCAAACAGGAATACACGGAACTGCTCTACATTCCGGCCCGTGCGCCTTTTGATCTGTGGGAGCGAGAGCCTCGTCACGGGATCAAATTGTATGTGCGGCGCGTTTTCATCATGGAAGATGCCAAGAAACTGGTGCCCCAGTATCTGCGCTTTGTGCGGGGGGTGATCGACTCGGCCGATCTGCCGCTCAATGTGTCGCGTGAAATCCTGCAGGAATCCAAGGACATCGATACCATCCGGGCCGGTTGCACGCGCAAGGTGCTGGGCTTGCTCGAAGATCTCGCAGAGAACCAGAAAGAGAAATATCAGCAGTTCTGGAATGAGTTCGGACGCGCCTTCAAGGAAGGGGCGGGTGAGGAATATGCCAATCGTGAGAAATGGGCGGGACTGCTGCGCTTTTCCACCACCCACACGGACAAACCCGACCAGACCGAGTCGCTCAAGGACTATGTTGGGCGCATGAAGGAAGGGCAGGACACCATTTACTATGTGACCGCAGAAAGTTTTGCCGCAGCCAGGAACAGCCCGCACCTGGAGATTTTCCGGTCCCGTGGGATCGAGGTTCTCCTCCTGTCCGATCGCGTGGACGAGTGGGTCGTGTCCCACCTGGAAAGTTTCGAAGAGAAGAAACTTCACTCCGTGGCCAAGGGAGACCTGGATCTGACCAAATTGGGGATCGAAAAACCCAAGGTGGAAACCTCGGATTCGGAAACCCTGAAACCCTTGCTGGAGGCCATGCAGGGGGCGTTGGGGGAACAGGTCAAGAGCGTTCGCGTCAGCCATCGGTTGACCGAATCTCCCGCCTGTCTGGTGGTGGAAGAGGGGGACCTGTCGGGTAACATGGCGCGTTTCCTGAAATCCGTGGGCCAGTCCGTGCCCACTTCCAAGCCCATCCTCGAGATCAACCCCGATCACCGTTTGATTCTGCGTCTCAAACTGGAAACGGATCCACAGCGCATTTCCGACTGGAGCCAGTTACTTTTTGATCAGTCCTTGCTGGCCGAAGGCGGACAACTGGAAGATCCCGCTCAATTCGTCAAACGTCTCAACCAGTTGATTCTCAACTGAGTACCCGTTCCCTGGGGTAAGGGTCAGGCCTTCCCCAGGGTCAGGGCGGACCAGAGTCTCTGGCAGCCCAGTCGTTGCTGGGCCCAGAACCCCTTTCCATAGTCCCGTCCCTCCCGCTGATCGGCAATGCCGGTGGGCGGCGTCTCCCTTGAAAAATTGGCAGTTCCGAACAGGATGTCCCAGATCGGGAAGAGCACGGCAAAATTGCAGCTCAACTGGCCGCTTTCGCTGCCCGTGCCCATGCCGTGGTGATAACGATGGTAATGGGGGCTGACCAGACAACGCTCAAAGGGTCCAAAGCGCCAGTCAATGTTGGCATGGGCCAGACTTTGCAGGATGCGGGGGATCATCATGAGCAGGATGAACTGGCCGGGTTCCACGCCGATGGCCAGACTGAGCAGGGAGAAACAGGCGGCCGTGAGGACGTCATCCAGAAGATGGGTGCGGTCGTCAGACCAGTAACTCATGGTTTGCTGGCTGTGATGGACGCCATGCAGGGCCCACCACCATTCCAGCCGGTGCTGGAAGCGGTGCAGCCAGTAGGAAAAGAAGTCGAGGATGACGAGGTAGGCAAAAAAGGTGGTGAGCGGGCGATTTTCCAGAGCGGGGATGAGGTCTTCCAGAGTATAGGGGATGAATCCATGGAACCGCAACCAGGCATCCAGTTTGAAGGTGAGGGGCCACATCAGAACGAACATCACGAGGGGAATGAAACCCAGGCGGTGGAGAAGGGTATAGAGAATGTCCACGCGCACCCCACGCCGTCCAGACCAGCGTTCGGCAGGAAAAAGCGCTTCGAGTGGGCGAAAAAACAGGACCAGAAAGGCGATTTCTCCCATGCCCACCAGAGCGAATTCCGTGGCGTCGAAGGCCTCCTCCTGATAGGCCAGCAAGCCCAGAGGGGGAAGCAACGGATTGACGCAATGCTCGAAGAGCCAGGCCTGAGCCAGCGTAAATCCATTCATGAAGGTCTCAAACCAGGTCATGGGGATGGCCTCGCGCTCATTCGGCGGTTTTGGGCAGGGTGGCGAAACAGAAGCCACGCGCCTGCAAGCCAGTGATCAGGGGTTCGAAGACCCGTACGAAAGGGTCATGGCGAGAGCGAATGCCCAGATGCATCATCAAGATATCGCCATCCTTGAGGTGAGTCAGGGCCTGGTTCAGCAAACGCGGATTGGGATATTTTTCCGAGGGCAACTCATCCCCCAGAAAGCCGGCGGCAGACCAACCCACATGCTGAGGGAAACCACAGTCTCCGGCCCAGGACGAGGCATTGGGGGTGAGATGCCCGCCGGGCGCCCGCCAAAGGGGTTCCAGGGGTTGCCCGGTGAGTGTCTTGAAGCGCTCATCGACGCGTTGCAGATTTTGACAGAACCCTGCCTTGTCGAATTCGCGGGGCGCATGGTCACCGCCCCGGGTCAGGATGGCGCCTGAAGGCAGGTCTTTGACCAACGTGGCATGAAACCAGGTGTGGTTGCCAAAATGGTGGCCTTCCCGCACCCGTGCACGCCAAAAATCGCGCCAACTGTCGTCGAGGGCATGATCTCCGCGCCAGGTGGGTTCATTGGCCACGAAAAAGGTGGCCTTGACCTGGTGCCGCTGCAGGATCGCGGCAATGGTCTCTGCGGCCTGCATGGATCCGGTGTCCAGGGTCAGGTACAGGGTGCCGCGACAGGCAGCGGGGGAAGGAGTCTGTGCGGTGGACCCGGTGCTCCACAGGCCCAACAGGAGCAAGGCAAGACCGGACTGCAGGGCCAAACGGCTCATGGAAACATCATCCCTACAGACGCGCGGCGTGATGCTCAAAGAAGATGCCATGGGGCGATTTTCCCACGGGAATGGTGCGTACCACTTTATCCGTGGACAAGTCCACCACGCTGACCTGACGAATCCAGCGATTGGTGATCCACAGTTCCTTGCCATCTGCCGAGACTTCCATGTCATCGGGGCCGCCGGGGACAGGAAAGGTTTTGGTGATGGTGAGCGTTTTCGTATCGATGATGGAGACGGTATCTCCGGAACGGTTCCCGACAAAGATGTGGCGTCCGTCCCCTTCGGGCATGAAGTTGTGCGTGCCTTTGCCTGCGGGAATATGTTTGATGATCTGAGCGGTTTTATAATCCACCACCGCAACTTCATTCTGTCCCATGATGCCCACCAGAAGATGCTTTCCATCGGGGGTCAGAATGACGCCGGCAGGCGTTTTTCCAATGGGAATGACCCACTTGACCGTGAGGGACCGGAGGTCGATGGCCGCCAACTGGTCACTGCCCTGCAGGGTGACGAAGACCGTGGAACTGTCCGGGCTGAAGGCCATGTGACTGGGCATGGAGGCCAACTCAAAGCGCTTGACCAGATGAAAATCTCGGGCATCGTAAACATCCACCCGATCCAGGCGCAGTGAATTGGCGACAAACCAATGCTTGTCCGGGCTGAATCCGATCTGGTAGGGATCACTGATGCGGGTCAGACGGCGCAGGATATCGCCCGTCTTTGGGTCCAGAAAGACCAGATCGTTGCTCACGGCATCGGCCACGATGAGCGCGCTGTTGTCCGGCAAACTCATGAGGTGATGGGGCTCGCGACCCACGTAGAAGTGATCGATGGGCTGATAGGTCTGACGATCGATGCGGGTGATGGTGCCTTCTCCCGAATTGAGCACGATGACGACTTCCGCCTCTGCGCGGCAGGCCAATGCCGTCAGAGAAAAAAGTGTCAACACTGTCATTAATAAGGGGCGCATAGGTTAAAATCGGGGGTAATCATGGATCCACTCGTGGGCTGGGTATGCGGCAAAGGACCATTCTATGAAAGCCTCAAGCTTTCCGGTTTGATCCAGGTCAGGCTTGCACGCGATGTTCCCATTCTATCACTTTCAAAGAGGATGGCTTTGGCATGAATTACTGTTCCAGTTGTGGCATGCGGGTCCTGACCCAGATTCCGGAGGGAGATCACCTGCCTCGTCAGGTCTGTCCCAGTTGCCATACCATCCACTACAGTAACCCGAAAATTCTGGTGGGGGCCATCCCGGTCTGGGACAGAAAAATTCTGCTTTGCCGGCGGGCCATTGCCCCGCGTGAAGGCTACTGGACCATGCCTTCCGGTTTCATGGAGAACGGGGAAACCCTGCAGATGGGCGCGGCGCGCGAAACCTTCGAGGAATCCCTGGCCCGGGTGACCATCGAGGATCTGATGTCGGTGATCAATATCGCCGCCCATAATCAGGTTCATGTCCTTTTTCGGGCACGGATGGACAGCCCTGAACATGGCGTCACGCCGGAAAGCAGCGAGGTGCGTTTTTTTGAAGAAGCGGAGATCCCCTGGGCCGACCTGGCCTTTCGCACGGTGACTCAGGCGCTGACCCATTTTGTGGAGGATCGTCAGCGTGGTCAACGTACCTTGCATCTGGTGGATCTTGAAACGACACGCCCTTGAGGGGCTTTGGCAATAAAGGGACAAGCAGGGATGGAGGCAGTATTACAGATCGAAGGCCTGGACCACGAGGCCCACGGCATTGCGCGTCATGAAGGGAAGGTGGTCTTCGTGGACGGGGCGTTGCCGGGCGAAACCGTACGCGCCGAAATCAAGCGCCGCAAATCCCACTTCGACCAGGCGGAATTGCGCTCGGTCCTGGTGCCGGGGCCCAGTCGGACGGAACCCCGTTGCCCCCATTTCGGGCACTGTGGCGGGTGCAACATGCAGCATGCCGATACCGCCGCACAAATTGCTTACAAACAACGCATTCTCGAAGACAATCTGGCGCGGATCGGCAAGGTTCGTCCCGATACCCTGTGGGGCCCCTTACAGGGTCCGGATTGGGGATATCGCCAGCGGGCGCGTTTGTCGGTGCGCTGGGTAGCCAAGAAAGGGCGGGTGTTGGTGGGGTTTCATGAGAAACGTTCCAGTTTCGTGGCGGATATGGACTCCTGCGCCATTCTTCCCCCCGCTGTGTCCACCCTTCTGGTTCCTTTGCGCAACCTGATCATGGAACTGACCGTGCGCGAACGTTTGCCCCAGATCGAAGTGGCGCACAGCAAAGACTTGCTGGTTCTGGTGTTGCGCCTGCTGGAGTCGCCCACAGAAGAGGACGAAGTCAGGATGCGCACCTTTGCGGACCGGCATGGGGTGCAACTCTGGTGGCAGACCAAAGGGCCCGATACGGCGCGCCCTTTCTATCCTCTCGACCGACCTGGCCTGGCTTACCGGCTCGACGAATTTGATGTGGAAATTCCCTTTGGCCCCACTGAATTCACCCAGGTGAACGGTGATGTCAACCGTGTGCTGGTGGGTAAAGCAGTGCGCCTGCTGGATCCCCAACCCGAAGAACGGGTGGTGGATCTGTTCTGCGGTCTTGGAAATTTTTCCCTGGCGTTGGCCCGGCGAGGGGCTCAGGTCCTGGGGATCGAAGGAAACCCGAATCTGGTGCAGCGGGCCAGCCAGAATGCGGCGCATAACGGACTTGAGAAGAACACCCGATTTCAGGCCGCCAATTTGTTTGAGGTGGATGAATCCACAGTCGCGGGTTGGGGGGGCCAGGACAAATGGTTGATCGATCCTCCCCGGGATGGGGCCATCAATCTGGTCAAGGCGATTGGGGCCGGAGGGCCCCGGCGCATTGTCTACGTTTCCTGCAGCCCGGCTACCCTGGCGCGGGATGCCGGGGTTCTGGTGCACCAGCAGGGCTATCGACTGAAGGGGGCAGGGGTGTTCAACATGTTTCCCCATACCGCCCACGTGGAATCTCTTGCCCTGTTCGATCGGGAGTGACAAGAAAAAGGGCAGACCCGTTTCATCGGGCCTGCCCTTGTCCGGAAGCGGGGTCGACTAGCGACGATCCCCGCCGAATACGCCCAGCAATTGCAGGAGGCTGACAAATACGTTGTAGATGTTGACGTACAGGCTCAGCGTTGCGGTGATGTAATTGGTTTCTCCGCCATGAACGATGGCGCTGATGTTGAACAGGATCATCAGTGAAGAGAAGAGCATGAACGCGCCGCACAGCACTACCTGAAAGAGAGGCAGTTGCAGAAAGAGGTTGGCGATCACGGCCACCATCAGGACTACGGCGCCCACGGACAGGAACTGGGCCATGCCTGTGAAATTGCGCTTGGTGGTGCTGGCCAGGGCCGACAGGGTGAAGAACACGGCGGCAGTTCCTCCGGCGGCCAGCGAGACCAGTTGAGCCCCATTACGGAACGCCAGGGTGAATTGAAGCAAGGGTCCCAGCATGACGCCCATGACGAAGGTCAGGAGCAGGAGCAGGTAGATCCCGGTGGAACTGTAGCGGTTGGCCTCGATGGCGTAAAAGAGACCGTAGATGGCTCCCAGGAACAACAGACTGGTCAGCATGGGGCTGGCCGCCATGAAGGCGAAACTCAGATTGAGGCCCACCAGGGCGCCAACGGCCGTCGGAATGAGGGACAGGCCCAGCAACCAGTAAGTGTTTCGCAGCACACGGTGTTGCAGCGAATCCAGTTGGCCTGCCTGGTTATAGATGTTGTACTCTCGTTGCATGGTATCAGACTCCTTCAGTAATCCCCTGTATTCAGGGTTTGCCCCACTAGGACAACGCCGGAGGGAAGAAGTTGCAAGATCCATTCCTGCTCCGTTCCTCCCGTCCATCAGATGGGGACGGGGTAAAGATACCACAAGTGGGGGAGGAGCGTGGTATCCTAGCGCACTCTGAAAAGCGAACCTGTTTTTTCCAGCGGTTCGTTCCCAACCAACGGAAGCGTGGCCGAGCGGTTTAAGGCACTGGTCTTGAAAACCAGCGATGGGAAACCATCCGTGAGTTCGAATCTCACCGCTTCCGCCAACCCGGCATCCATAGTTGTCCGGAAACATCCATAACGCCATGTAATTACAGTGAATCAACTGAAATTACGGTCCAGTGGCATCCCATTGCATCCAAGCGTAGATAGACCATGGTAATAAATTTACCACGGTGAGTTACCACGATGGCGATGGTCTTTACCTTTCGACCCCCCTGATAGGTTCGTGGTGTTCTGCATAAACGCAATCGCTCTGGTTGCGATTTTGGATGCTCTCAAATAAATTCATGGTTCATTTGCTCACGAAATGAGTTAGCATTCCTCTTATGAGGTGTTTGGGTTACCGTCCGGGTGTCTGCCAGAATATCTCGATGAGTTCTGCTATCGGTCCAACCAATGCGAAAGAAAGGCTGAGTTGCCACTGCGCATGCTCAATACGTGCCTGACGAATGTTGCTATCAAACTAAAATAGTTTAGGGGCATAAAAAATTTTGATACCACCCCTGTGTGCATTTGGAAAACTTGAACGCGATGATTTTGGCGTTGTTAGCGATTGGCACCCATTGGTCGATCACATGATTGATGTGGCTGTTTGCTTTGAATGCCTGAGCGCTTGTCGTTCGATTCGTCGCTCTATGGAAAAAGCGGCGGGCAGGGAGTTGGATGAGCGTGACATTGCGCGCCTCTCGGTGCTTGTTTTCTTGCATGATATTGGGAAAGCGAACAGTGGATTTCAGGCTAAACGATGGAAAAACAAAGAGGACATCCCTCTTGAGTGGCCGAATCATGCGGGGCACGGCATTGAGGCAATAAAACTTTTTTATGAGACCCTGGCTCGACAACCGATTGAACAATTAATCGAAAGAATTTGTGCGTGGGGCGATGCAATCGAGCCGCTGCTGATAGCCAGCATCAGTCATCATGGTCGCCCGCTTAATGATCATCCGGGCGATTGGAATAAAAATATCTGGAAACAAGTGGCCGATGCTTATGATCCTGCCGTTGTACTAAAAAGCATTGGCGAACATGCAGAGACAATTTTCCCGAAAGCATTTGAATTAGAGGGCAAGCCACTGCCAAATGCACCGTCCTTTGGGCACTTGTTTGCCGGTTTGGTGCAATTAGCCGACTGGTTGGGATCGGATACAAGGTTTTTCCCGTTCTCTGAAAAAGATGAGGATAGAATTGTTACCGCCAAGAAAAAAGCGCGAGAGGCCATCGCCGTCATAGGCCTGGATGCTGAGGATTGGCGCGGTAATCTGAACAAACGCTCGCCCACCTTTTCAAATGTTTTCGGCATTTCGCGGCCACGTCCTATTCAGGAGGCAATGAGTGACGACAATCTCGGGCCGCTGGTGATACTTGAATCGGAAACAGGCAGCGGAAAAACAGAGGCCGCGTTATGGCGGTTTGTACATTTGTTCAGTGTAGGCGCGGTGGACAGCCTGTATTTTGCCTTACCGACCCGCGTCGCCGCCTCGCAGGTTTATAACCGTGTTCAATCTGCCATCAAAAATATGTGGCCAGAAAAATCGCCGCTCACCATTCGCGCGTTGCCTGGTTATGTAAATGCCGATGGCGGTGATGTCAGTCAGTTGCCCAACTTTAAGGTACTGTGGTCAGACATTCTTGATGATGAAAAAGCTCCGCAGCGTTGGGCAGCCGAATCTGCCAAGCGTTTTCTTGCGGCACCGGTTGCCGTTGGCACTATTGACCAAGCCTTGCTTGGCGCATTGCAGGTGCGCCACGCCCACTTACGTCATGCCATGTTGTCGCGCAGTCTGTTGGTGGTGGATGAGGTTCATGCCTCAGATCCCTATATGACAGTGTTATTGGAACATCTGCTCAAAGCGCATCTGAATAATGGTGGGCAGGCGTTGTTGCTTTCTGCAACGCTTGGCTCCAGTGCGCGTAATCGTTATCTTGCGCTTGCGCCTAAGGCGAAAAGACCGCAAACCAGATCCATGACCTTTGAGGCGGCGTGTGCCATTCCTTATCCGGCTATTTCTGATCAGAAACAAACGCGAGTCGTTGCGGCGACGGGTAACAACAAAACGGTGGCTTGGACGGCGTATGACATTATTGATTCACCGGACAAGATCGCAAACATGGCGATATCCGCAGCCAAATTTGGGGCAAAAGTGCTGGTGATACGCAACACTGTACCTGCAGCTATCGCCACGCTCGCGGCTATTGAGGGAAGTATTCCCGATAAGGCTTGGTTATTCACTGTCAACAAGGTCGCCACCCTGCACCACAGTCGATTTAGTCGGCAAGATCGTCCCGTCATGGATAAAGCCATTGAAGCGCAACTTGGCAAACAACGCCCACTTGGGCCGCTTATTGTGGTGGGTACGCAAACACTGGAGCAGAGTCTTGATATAGATGCCGACATTCTGATTACAGATCTGTGTCCGATGGATGTGTTGTTGCAGCGAGTCGGACGTTTGCATCGTCACATACGAGAAGCGCAGGAACGACCCGAGGAATTTCAATCTGCAAAAGCATGGGTACTGACTCCGGCAGGACATGATCTCGACCCGTTGGTTGACAGATCTAAGCATGGCTTGGGAATATTTCATAATGGCGGGGGGGTCTACGCCGATCTGCGCATGCTGGAAGCGACGCGGGCGTTACTTGCCGAACGCCCTGTTGTATCCATTCCTGCTGACAATCGCTATCTTGTCGAAGCTGCGACACACCCTGAAATATTGGACAGCATCCAAGTCGCCAAAGGGGAACTATGGCAAACCTTGGGGCAGAAAATCGAAGGCGATACGGGCGCACGCCAAACCATTGCGCGTTTGCAGGCGCTGGATTTTGAGCAAACCTTCGGCGAACAGGAATTCCCCAACGATGTGCAAATTGCTACTCGCCTTGGGGCACAAGACCGCATTCTACGCTTTGAGCCCGCGCTTACTGGTCCATTCGGTGAACCCCTCAAGGAGTTGCCGGTCCGTCACCACTTGTTACCCGGAAATTTGTCGCCCGATACAGAGCCAATGGTCACCAGCCAAACCGAAACAAGCATTACCTTTCGCTTGGGTGATGCGCAATTTCGCTACACCCGCCTTGGGCTGGAACGCCTCAAGGATAATCGAATTTCTGATGCCGGAGGACTGCCGTGACGCTTCAATACTCCCTGCTCGATGAACCGTTGATACGCGCCCGGCTGGTGGATGGCGGACAACCCGTGCAATACAGTCTGCCCGGATTGTTTGTCGCACTGGCGCATGACGAGGTACGCGACTTTCCCGCGCTGCGCCCGCACCAACGCCACCCGTGGCACGCCTTCTTGGTGCAACTCGCCGCCATGGCATTGCATCACGCAGAGCAAGCACAGCCTTTTGAAACGGAACAAGAATGGAAAGACGCGCTGCTGGAACTTACGCCAGAACACCCGGACGGCGAAGCGTGGTGTTTGATCGCACCCTACGACAAACCCGCTTTTATGCAAGCTCCTGTGCCGGGGGGCAAGGTGGACGATTGGAAATCGGTAAAAGACAAAACGACCATCGCCACTCCTGACGAATTAGACATGCTGATAACTTCTAAAAACCACGATCTGAAAGTTGCTCGGATGCGACGGGGTGAGTTGGATGATTGGGTGATGGCATTGATTAGCCTGCAAACTCAGGAAGGATCAATGGGTTCAGGAAAATTTGGGATTTCTCGGATGAATAGTGGGTATGGTAGCCGTCCAGGAGTGGGTATCGTATCCAAGCAACGGTTTGGAAAGAGATGGCGTAGGGATGTTTCAAAACTTTTAGTTGAAAGAGAAAATATAGTTGAAATTATGGGGCTGAAAGATCAGGGAGGCATTGGGCTTGTTTGGCTTAAACCTTGGGATGGATCAGACAGCCTAAGTTTTGGTGCCCTTGACCCTTTCTATATTGAAATATGTCGTCGTATTCGATTGCGGTTATCAAGAAATTCCGTCATATCGGCTATAGGTACAGGAAGCCAAGCTCAACGAATCGCAGCGAAAGAGCGCAATGGGATCACTGGTGATCCTTGGACGCCTATTGACATCGCTGAGAAAAAGGCTCTGACAATAAGTGCGAAAGGATTTAATTATCAGCTCGCTGCTGATTTGTTCTGCGGTAAATACAGCAAACCAATTGCGCAGGAAATTTTTGTCACAGATGGAACGAATGACCTTGAAATTTTGGCGCAAGGGGTTGCACGAGGCGGAGGAAAAACTGGTGGTTACCATGAACGGCGGATACCCATTTCCTCTGCTGTGCGAAAAATGCTTATTCAAAATCAGACAGATGTCTTAGCTAGAGTAGCCGAATATCGTGTGAAGATGATCGATGAAATGAGTAGCGTGTTACAGGCATCAATTACTATGCTATTTGATAACGGCAAGCCACAAGAAGGCAGAAGCACGCCCAAAGGACTCAAGCAGAAAGTTGACGTATTTATCAAGCAATTCGAGCAAGCCGAAGACTCCCGTTTCTTTGATGAACTTAACGCGGAAGTAGGATCCGTCGAACCCGACAAAATCCGTTTGCAATGGCTTTTATCCATGGCGGAACGCGCCGAAGCCGTTCTTAAAAACGCATTCATCGCCGGGCCGCAAAGTGGTGAGCAGCGTTACCGCGTCCAATCAGTCGCTCTATCTAAGTTTCACGGTGATTTGCGTAGTCCTGAATCCGTGTTCCAAACCCTTAAAAACATATACAACCGTTTGAATTGATGAGATAATTAGTCATATTCATTCTTCACCCAAACGAACATGGCACACTTTGAAGTCCGGCAATCCGAGAAACTGAATCTGACCTCTTATTCTGGATTGGCGTTGATTGGTCAATGCTGTCAGGCCGCTCAGGTGGACCTGGTGATCGACCCCAAATTTCCGGTTTCTCAAGGAATGCGTACCTCGGATGTGGTGAAGTCCATGATTGGACTGTTGAGTCTGGGCAAGAGTGATTTCGAGGCGATCGAACCTTTCCGCAATGATCGTTTTTTCAAGCAATCCCTGGGGTTGGTCAAGGTTCCAGGAAGTGTCTGGATGCGTCAACGGCTGGATGCCAAGGCTGGGGAATTGCGTGAGCATACGGACGAACTGACCCTGCGCCTGCTGGAATCCACCCATGCGCCGATTACGCCCCACAAGGGGTTTGTCTGTGTTGATCTCGACACCTTTGTGATGGACAACAGCAACACCCGGAAGGAAGAAGTGGGTCGAACCTATCAGGGGGTGGATGGGTATACCCCGATTGCTGCGTATATTGGGAATGAGGGCTGGAACATCGGCTTGGAATT
>NZ_DAHVHV010000060.1:0-10950 GCF_027317285.1 Ferrovum sp.
GCCACAAAGTATCTGGACGAGTGTTTGCACGGGTCCAGTCCACCCCGGCAATCAGCCATTTCCATTGCTCCTGATCCAAGGTATGAACCCGCTCCCCTTCACGAGGCCACACGAACTTTCCCCGGTGCAGACGCCTCTGGCACAACCACACCCCATTGCCATCCCACAGCAGCAGTTTCATTCGGTTACCCGAGCGATTACGGAAGACATAGGCCGTCCCATCACAGGGAGAACGCGCCAAACTCTCCTGAATCCAACCGGACAAACGATCAATCCCGGCTCTCATGTCCACCGGCTCCCACACCAGCCAGATTTTTCCGGCCTCGATCATAGTGCGCGCAACAAATCCGCCACCCACTGCACCGACATCCCTTCTGCCACCACGCATTCCCACCCTCGGGAACCTCGTATCACTACTCCCCCCGCCATGCTACCCGTTACCCGCACCGGCACCAGCGTCAGTTTCTTCCCCTCACGGTGTGCACGCGATGCCCAGTAGCGAAAGCTCGAAAACCCAACCCCCTCGCGTGCACAGTATTCCTTCTGCGTCAGTCCGCTTGCCTTCCAGTCCGCCACCCGTCGTTCCCACTCCAGCCTTCTCGATTCCAATCCCATTTTCTATCCCTCCGTGAAAATCACAGAGTGCCTCAGCCATTTCCAAATTAACAGGTGGCTTCACCGGACGCTTACGTTGTAGTACAGCGAGCCAAGTTTGTTCTGTGCGTCAGCATCTCCTTGGTCAGAAACTTTTGTGTACCACTGGACAGCCTGGGCGTAATCCTGGGGCACACCTTGGCCTTTGTAGTACAACGAGCCAAGATTGTATTGTGCGGCAGCAAACCCCTGGTCAGCGGCTTTTCTGAACCACTGGATAGCCTGAACGTAATCCTGTGGCACGCCGTAACCCTTGGTGTACAGCACGCCAAGATTGTACTGGGCATCAGCAACCTCTTGGTCAGCGGCTTTTCTGAACCACTGGACAGCCTGAGCGTAATCCTGGGGCACTCCATGGCCGGTGTCGTACAACAAACCAAGATTGTACTGTGCGTCAGCATCCCCTTGGTCAGCGGCTTTTCTGAACCACTGGATGGCCTGAGCGTAATCCTGGGGTACACCTTGGCCGTTGTAGTACAACAAGCCAAGTTCAAACTCGGCCACTGAATCACCAATTAATGCCGCTTTCTGCAATTGCTGTAAAGCAGAAGCACCACCTTTGCCGGCTTGTACTCGTAATGCATCACCATCATTTCCGCTCATTGCACTAGCACAAATTGGAAAGAGTTGACTTGTCGCGACAAAACCCAATGCGATAATTAAAACCAGTCTGTTGATACGCATTGTTACCTCGATGGTTTAGCGTGAAACAACACTAATTTTGAGAAAAAAAACATCGCCGAAAAATTCGACAAAAAATCGTGCCGAAGATGCACATTAGCCCCCGTCAAGCACTACCCCTGGTGCCCCTAACTTTGGTCTGGTGGAAAACTCAATCACTGATGTTTCATCATACGGGGTGGCCTGAAAATTGGCAATGAGTGTTAGCAGGGTAATGACCACACAGGTCAAAGATGAAAGCATGAATGGGCATAGCAATGAGCCCCTGCTACAATTGGTGTAATTTATGTGCTCCAGATTGTACTGGGAAGAGGGGATTAATGGACTGGTTCAATTTGGACGAACTTTTGCGCAAGGCACCCCTGCCAGAAGTAGCAATGCGACTCGGACTGGAACTGAAGCCACAAGGCGCCACTTATCTGTCCTTGTGCCCGTTTCATGCTGATACCCATCCGTCGCTACGCCTTTTTCCGTCTGACGGAGCGAGTCAGCCGCACTTCCACTGTTTTACCTGCAATGCTCATGGCAGTGCGATTGATCTCGTTAAGGAAGCCCAAGGCACGGACTTCGAGGCGGCGGTGCGTTGGTTGGCGAGCACGTTCGGGGTCCAGCCCGAACGTCACGGCCGTACCGGCACCGGACGCGCGCCTGTGCGCGACAAGGGGGCAGAAGCCAGAGCCTTTGTCGAGAAAGTATACGCTGCGGCCCATGAAGTGGCGGCTTTTTCCGATTGGGCGAACGGGCGTGGGTATTCTCCAGAGTTCCTGTCTAAACTGGGCCTGCGTATGGTATCTGGAAACCTGCTAGTTCAGGCTTTGCAAGGCTTACCGTTGGACAAGCAGTTACCTCTAACGGACGAACTGGAGGCCATGGGCCTTGTGGTCCGGTTGCGGCAACCGCGCAAAGATGATGGTACCTCCTATTTCTTGCCACTTGAAGAGCAGTTTAGAGACTTCTTCTTTGACCGTCGCGTGGTTATTCCGATTCGGACGCAGGAAAGTCGGGTCGAAGGTTATGCGGGCCGAAGCGTGAATAAGGGGCCAGATGAAGGCACCCCAAAATACCTGCTGACGCGCGGTCTGCAGAAGTCCAAACACCTGTTCAATGCTGACCACGCCTTTGCGGCTTTGCGTGGCGAAGCCAAAACGAGTGACACCGAGCACACGCTGTACATCGTCGAAGGTTTCTTCGATGCTATCCGTCTGCGCTCGCTCGGCCTGCCTGCTGTCGCACTCATGGGTACAAGTTTGAGTGGCGAGCAACTTGATGCCCTAGAAAAAGTCGCCAATGAGGCGATGCCCAATGACCACGTACTGACGATTCGACTGTTCTTGGACCACGACTCGGCGGGCTTGCGCGCCAGTGCTCGAGCGGTGAGGCAACTGTTGCGCCTCCACGGTGTCGCCTTGCAATGGGTGGGATGCAGCGACGAGGACGCTCATCGTGCTGGCCTTCACTCTGGAAAAGACCCGGACGAACGCCTGAAAGTGCCGGCGTTGACGCCAGATGCGGCGCGCAAATCGCTCGACAATTTGGCCACCTCAGCCATCGCTGCCTTGGTTCTGGAGGAGTTAGGGAGTCAGGACACAGGTGATTTGGATGATGCCCAATGGCAGAAGCTCAATCTCTACCACCGTGAGCGCGTACTGTTCAACATCATTCGATCACTTCGACGCTTGTCCAGTTCGGTCAGTTCGTGGTCGGATCGACTGGGTGCTGCGGGGACGACACAACCGGCGTGGCTCATTGGATTGATCGCAGCACTGTCGAACGCGGAAGCCAAAAGGGGGGGAGACCATACTTCGTTGTCAGACAGCCTCTTTCTCACCAACCAAGTTGCACGCCGTAACCACGCACGGTTGTTAGCCTATCACGGCTCCCGGCGGGGTGAGTTGCCTTGTGACGAGCCGAACTGGCTGTATCTGGATGTCGGAGCCAGCGTGTTCGATCAACTCCTTTCGGAGTGTCTGCAGTCTTCATCACGCCACCTCCAGCCGGCCGCGCCCTTCGAAGCCATTCACCTGCCGCGTAAATTCTCGACCGCCCCCAAGGATTTGGCTGACCCTAGGCGCAAGGCGATGCCCCATCCGTCGGACCTAGTGCTGCAACAGGTGTTGATGAACGAATTGTTGACTGAGCGCCACGACTTCGTGCATGGCAATGGCGAGACATTCTCAGATCTGATCCCCGCTGTCCGGTACTACCGCGCAGAGCGCCGTATCCGTGTCACCGGCAGTGGATGGTCTACCCAAGAGCAGGCCACTGACATCGCCGAGCCCACGCTCAGCTTTGCATATCAGGTGGACATGGAAGTCCTGGAGGGCCTGCGCACACCAAGTGACCAGGGCATGTTCAGGCCCTTCGGCGAATGCTGGCGGGACTTCATGGAGTCTATTGGCAGGCAGACTCACCGCATCGGTGGGCAGGTGCATGTCTTGCGGTTGGACGCAAAGCGGTACTACGACAACATCTGCCAGTATGTGGTACGTGACCAACTACTCGAGCCGATTAGATCGGCTCGCGACCTTGTCGGTAGCGAGTTTTTGACCGAATTGCTAGGTCCCGAGGGTCGAGAGCATCTCGAGAACCGTCTTGTCGACCGGATTTGTCAGTGCCTTTTCGAACACAGTTACCGTGACCCCGACACGGGTGAGGTGAAAACCTCGAAGCGCAACATCGGCATTCCGCAAGGGCCGGTGCTGTCGGCGTGGATCGGCACTATCGCCATGTTTCCCGTCGATGCTGCCGCGCACGATCTGATGCAACGTCATGTACGGCGTGATTCAGGGGAGCGATCGGCACCACGCATTGGCTACGCACGGTATGTAGATGACATCGTCCTGTTGGCCGACAGTGAGGAACTGCTCTCCACGCTAAGACAGGTGGTGCAGGAAGCGGCCAGCAAGTTGGAGCTGACCTTGATAGGTAAAGGCGACACCATCGCTCCGATGTCACCCGACGAAATTATCCAGCATCTGAATGAGGGCCGAAATTTTGCCGCGTCAACCCCGACCTGGGAGCCACCACTGACGGGTGATGGCGAGT
Source organism: Ferrovum sp. (assembly GCF_027317285.1). Taxonomy (NCBI): domain Bacteria; kingdom Pseudomonadati; phylum Pseudomonadota; class Betaproteobacteria; order Ferrovales; family Ferrovaceae; genus Ferrovum; species Ferrovum sp. The sequence continues at coordinate 4,381 of NZ_DAHVHV010000060.1, forward strand.
GGGGTTGGGCACTCGGTGACGACGGTCCTAAACTAAGCCGACAATCGGCCTTGCGCCTACTTCGGCATCCTGGGGTGCTGGATCAACCGGATAAGGTGCATGAGACAGTGCGGGAGGCAATGCTGGCTCCCGACTTGCGGCCGAATGACCTAGGAAAATGCACACGCTTGCTTTGGTGGCAACTGGCCATGACAGTGGCAGACTCCGACTCGTGGGACGAAAAGGGCGTCTGGGAGCGCTACTGGAAGGTCTGGTCCCAAGTGACGGAGGGGCATGCCTGGGAGGCCGACTTTAGACGGGTGGGGTATTCCGTCCTTGCTGCGATGGAGGGCTTGGACCGGCTGTTCGATATGGACCAGTGGCTGGAACAGGGACGGACACGTCTACAGGTGCAGAAACAACAGTTAAACATGGAGCGCCTAGCGCAACTGGTATGCAGCACCGACTTCTTTCCCCCAGTTAACGCCGAGCGCAATCGGTCACATCTTATGCGTCGGCAAGACCTGATCACTTGGAAGGCGCGCCGCCATATCAATCCGAAGGCTGTCTTCGAGGATCGACAGATCGAAAGCACAAGAGATCGAATTACGCTGGAACAGTGGTTCTGCTTCGCAACGGCGCGTTTTATGGCACCTCCAGAGCCAATCACTTCAGGGATGCCGTTCGATCCGGAGTCGGCGTTGAGGCCGTTAGTGAACCGAGATCTGGTTGAAAGCCAAGACAGGACACGCATCTCAGCCAAGGTCCGCGATCTACTTTTGAAACCCTTAGACAAGGCTCGCTCATTGCCTCCGGCGCAGGAGCTCAGTGATACGGATGAGGGGGAGACTCATTCGAAGCGAAAGAGTGCGGAGGACCTCGCGCGTGGGCTCATCATTGCAGCAACTCCGCGCGAACAACTATGGGATAGACTCGGTCTCTACCCATTTCTGCTGGATAGCAATGAACCTAACTTGCAGGTACTACCGCCACTGCCGGGCATCGCAAATGGACATTTATTGGCCGTGTTACCAAACGAATCCGAACGCAGTATCACATTGCGAGCCTTCTGGGTAAAGGAGGGCGAACAGGCAGACCAATGTCCGCCCTCCAAGTTCTGGGGAAGCGATCAGAGTGCAAGTGTCGCTAACAACCCGCTATCACAGAAGTGGGACCTCCCCACCGGGTTGAGCGGAGGGCTGCAGCGATGGAAAGCCAGCACGCCCCTACCCTTAACCCTAATTTCCAACCCGGTCGCCCTATACGCTGAGGTGGGCCGAACCCGTTTTGCTTCCACCCTTTTCCGGGCCTTATACGCCATTCAGCGACAGGTGGCATTGGAAAGAGCCGATGACGAGGTGGTGCCGGTGGTTCCACATCTAGCCACGCGTGGTGAAGGCATAAAACGCCAGTGGTTCGTGCTAGGCAGGCCCATCCCGTCGAGTACCCTAGGCGCTACAGGTTGGGTACGCAGCAGTGGTTCGTCACTGCGAAGCGTTTCGGTGCCAAAAGGGTATGGTCATCTCTGGCGCATAGGTCTCGCTGTTAGTGACGCACTTGGGTTGGCGCATGACATTGGCACCGAAAACTCACCAGCAGACGGAGACGACCAGTTGCCTGGTCATGATGGTGTCGAGGAATATGTTCTGCGCCAACAGTTGCGCAAGTTGCGTGGTCAGTGGTTATCCGAAGCCAGCGTCTGGACTAACGGTGTCGATGGATTACCTCGCTCGCTGGAGCGGGCTCTTGAAATTCTGGAGCACTTCCCATCAGGTGCCCCACTAGCCAAACAGATTCCGGTACTGCTAACGACGGAAGCGGAGACGCGCGCGATGGCGATGCGCCTAGCGGATCGAAGCCAGGACGGATTGCGCGATCGTCTGCATCAACTGCCGATTGCGGTACTGAGCCGCATTCCCCTCAAGGTGTTGGAGACTCTGCCACTCGGTGCTCCACATGGGGCTGCCGACATGCGGACTGATCTCACTGCCATGCTTGCCATCGCGCAATGTCTCAGGGATCACCTTGGTGAGCGCGATCAATCCCCGGACCACGTCGATGCACGGTCCGCACTGACCAGTGCACTACCATTGGCAATTGTGGCGACCGGATTGCGTGGCCTAACTGCATCACTGCAGGGCCTGATCCGCGAGCCCATGCCTGAGCATTATAGCCTGCCGCCAGGCTGGCTCGAACCGGATACCTCGCGCGGAGATCCCCAAGAGTCCTACGCTCAAATCCGTGACTGGATCCAAAAGGACGCTTGGCCACAACTGGCACTCGCCACACCCTGGCAATGGATGCAGGCTGTGCTGGGGCTGCTCCATAAACACCTCATCCGAAACGATTTTGACACGGCCGTGAAACGCCTTGAGAGCGTGTACCGGCGACTACTCGTCTGGGAAACAGCAAGGCCTTGTGACGCCGAGAACACTGAGGGTTGGGCGTGGCCGTTCGAAGACTTGCCCAAACTGACGAGCAACTTACTCACCGCGCTGAATGCTCTTCTGGACGAGGTACCACAATCCATCGCTGCCGTCGAAGCGGCTTTTGGACTTGTGGTACAGCAGGAGCAGGCGCCTATCTACGGCCGCAATCGCCACGACGATGGATTCAGAGACGCGCGGGGGCGGCACTGGTTACTTCGCAAGTCCCAGTACACTGAACTGGGACAGATGCGCGAAGGCATCGCTAGCGTCGAACGGCACCAAGAGCGATTGGTCACCTGGACGGAAGTGCGGAACCGGCGAGGTGATGATGAACTATTGTCCGTTCATGTGGTGGACAACAAGTTGGCACGATGGCTCGGGATGTCCCACTCCACGAGTCGGGCTTCAGACAATGTCGAGCCGCCCACCAAGGTGACGGAAATCAAGCAGAGTGTGCTGACCGACACGGCGTCGACGTTGGGATCAGACGATCACATGCCTCCGACGCCATCTACGACCGCTACCTCTGCCGGGGGGCGGCAAGACGCGGGCATCGAGAATGTGCATCTAAATAGATTCAGGAAGTCCGGTTGTATCCGCGTGGCCCTCTTCCAATGGCGCGTGGACGAGTCCTACAGCCATCCCTTGATCGAGGTGGGCCTGAATGGATTGGGGCTCAAGCCTTGGCACAAAGACGAGTTGCGCAAGTCACTGCCCCCCAACTCTGAACTTGCCGTCGCAGCCGATGCTTGTCGAAGAGGCTGCGAACATCTGTGGGAGAGCCGGGCCGAGCAAGTCCTAAGTTGGCCAGAACACAGACGTCGTCGCCTGCTGACGGAGGTGTTGGAACAATGCAAACGCCTCAAAGTGGATTTGCTTGTCCTCCCGGAGTACTCGGTGCGGCGTGAGACCGTAGAGTGGTTGAGGAAGACGTTGAAACACGCCCCTGGCTTGGCCGTGCTTGCTGGTACCTATCGGCAATTGGACCCACGCGATAAAGACCATCACTTCACATCACTGCTTACCTTGCTGTGGCAACCTCCCAGAGAAGTTGCTAAGGATTTGCTTGGAACCGAGCGGCCTCCCGCTCTCCGGTGGGAACGAGGCAAGAAATATCGCGCAGTGGCGGTCAACGAACTGTTTCGGCCTCGGTGGGATAATCTTGCACCTCTGTTTCGGCCAAGTACACTGCTCGAGACTTTAGGTTTTAAAGACAAAGATGTCGGCAAGAAACACGCCGAAGCATTGGTCAAACTTCTATCCGAGCAACTGCCGCCAATGCAGTACTGCATGGAACTCATCTGCTCTGAGTTGTTTATGCTGTCCAGTCCGGCGAACATACGACCATTGCAACGTGAGATCGCGGAATTACTGCAGAAATTCCCGACAGGCCCACAACAAGTTGGGGACGATATCGTCCTAAACGACGTCTTGTCGCTCGCCGAACTATTGGACATCGGCCATGCCCACCAACATACCCGGCGGTCGGTATTGCTTGTGCCAGCCGCGACATCACGGACCAACGACTACTGGTATGCCGGGCAGGCAAGTGTGCTGGCATCCGCCACGGCCACTGTGTTCTGCAATGCGGTTCTCGGGGAGTTGTTCAAGGGCGGAAGTTGCTTCATCGGTGCCGATTCGACGTCGTTTGCGAAGGAATTTCCAGGCATGATTGATCGGCTTACCCCCTACCATGGCTGGAGCAAAGGCATCCATCTTGGACGCGACGGTGATGCGTTGAGCTCCAAAGATCAGGCATTGGTGGTGGCCGACCTAGACCCGGTACATGTCGTAGGGGGCAAGCCACGGCCGCAACTCCTCCCCCATCCAATGCGCCTCGTGGCCTACCTCCCGGTGGTCGAACTATTAGACGCCAAGGCTAACGCCCATGCTGTTATGGCAGAACTTAGTCGGACACATAGGATGCCGTCTGATACTTCGGAAGAGCCTCTGAGATCAATCCAAAGCAATATGAAGCCCAAACCAAGGGAGCCTGACGACTTCAGGAAATACTTGTCGAAACTCGAAGAGGCAGTTAAAACCGGCAACCGTATCCTTGAGGAAGACCTGGAGAGTTTCGCTAATTTTTTTTCCGACCCCAACGCCGTGCGCGACCGGCTGATTTGCTGGCAACATGATCGCGCTCAACAGCCCCATGCCGGCCAACTCCACAGGAAGTTTCCGCCGGCACTTGTCGACTTCATCAAGGTGGATTTGACACTTAAAGAAGGACAGGAACTTTGCTCAATATGGGTGCCACCTTGGGGACCGGAAACACCGCTGGATCGAGAAGGAACGGACAACGACGCTAGAGATGCAAACTGAGGAGCAATTTACGTAGAGCAGAATAGGCCGATGGCAGCCATTAACGGGGTGTAAACAACTTCTGTCGTTGCTGGCCCCAGTTCACCGGGATGACTCGACGGTTCAGATAATCCAGCGCCAGCCCGTTCCCCTCACCCGCCATGCACGCCTCGACGATATCTGGAGCCAGTTGGGTCAGCCGGGCAATTCGACTGGCTTGACCGAGATCGATTCCTTCGGCCTCCGCGATCTCGGTCATGGTCCGGTGCTTTCCTTCGTCCAGCAACCGTTGCCAGTGATGCGCCAGTCCGAGGGCTCGCATCAGGGGGGTGTCCTGCGCTGATTCGCGGGCCTTCTGCTCCCGGTGCGCCTCATCCAGAAATTCCTGAGGCGCATCCAGCGGGGTAATGACCTGTTTCTTGTGCCCTCGTTTTACCAGCGTCCAGGGGACAAATGTTTCCATCTGAACCCCGCCTGCTGGTGACGGCATCTGGTAAGTGACGGGATCGCCTTTGATTTTCCCTCGATGCCCCCGGCTCATAGATCCCTCTCAAAAGTGGCCATGATTTCTCGTTGGGCCTGCCAGTCCACCGGCAGACGATTGCGCTGGAACCACATCAAAGTCAGACGGCGCGGTTGTTTTCCAGCCATCATTTTCTCGATGATGTCGGGCGCAAGCAAGGTCAGACGCAATAGTTCATTGATGACTGACGGATGCAGCCCTTCTGCCTGCGCGATGTCCGCCCCGGTTTTCATCGCCCCGATGTCCAACAGGTGTTGCCAGTAAAAGGCTCGTGCCAACCCCTCGAGCAGGGTCACATCGTGAACATGGCGTTTATCATCGGTGATCCGCTGGATACCCCGACGACGCAATACCATGGGAATAAAGGCTCCCAGGTCACCTTTCATGCCATCCCCTCCATTTCGACCAGTTCTGTGCCGATGCTGTCGGGCATGAACTCCCCAATCAGATCCTTCCAGCCCAATTCCCGCCATTTCACCTTGATGCCCTGGACCTCACCGGCGCGGACCAGATCGATCCGTTCGATCATCAAATTGGCGATCCGATGACGCTCGACGGAAAATAGTTGATCCCACACCTTGTCGATGCGCCCCATGGCAATTACGGTGGATGCTTCATCGATCTGGGCACCGTGGCGCTGGATATGGCGAACCACCGATGCCACAGATTCCGGGCTGGTCAGCACCGTTCTGATCTGTGCAACGATGGCAGCCTCAATTTCCAGCGCTGGCAGACGCTCGTAAGTTTTACCCGATGCGCCGAACCGGCTCTCCGACCTGGACACATAGTAGTGGTACTTGCGCCCGTCTTTTCGGGAATAGGTCGGATACATCCGCTCGCCCGAGGGCGAGTACAACAGACCACGGAGCAACGCATCGGTGCGCGACCGGGTCTTGGTCTCCACCGACCGGACATGGCCATCCCTGGACAGCACCTCATGCACCCTCCCCCATAAATCCGGCGTGATGATGGCCGGGTGCACGCCGGGGTACCAGTTCCCCTTGTGCGACAGTTCCCCGAGGTAAATCCGGTTGCGCAGCAACTTGTGGAGATACTTCTTGTCGATCCTGGTCCCTGGTCGGGTCTGCCCTTCCTGCGTCGTCCACACCTTGGTGGTGATGCCCTCGGCAGTCAGGTTGACCGCTATCTTGGTCGGTGATCCGATGGTCAACATTTCCTCAAAGATTCGCCTTACCACCGCCGCTTCGGCCTCGTTGACGATCAGCAGACGATTGTCGACATCGTAGCCCAGGGGCGGCACGCCTCCCATCCACATCCCCTTGCGCTTGGCCGCCGCAATCTTGTCACGGATGCGTTCACCCGTGACTTCGCGTT
>NZ_DAHVHV010000061.1:0-9975 GCF_027317285.1 Ferrovum sp.
GTTGAGGTTCGGGGGCAGGCAGCGTACCCAGATCCAAAAACCCTACGGGTTGCATCTGGCTGATGGCAGGGGAAATCCCATTGCGAAATACCCCTTGCCAGCGTATCAATCGGGATGGATTTAATCCCTTATCCCGACAGAAACTTTTGCAGTCCTGACCACTGGTCAGAAACTCGGACACGAACCCCTGCCAGTTCTGCCTGCTGTGGCGAATTCTCCTGCTACGCTTGGTTTCCATACCTGCTCTCCCGTGTCATAATCTGCAGAGAAGTATGCGGAAAAATTATCCGGGAAAATACAACGCCGTTCCGTTACCGTTTACGCTTTGGAAGAAAAAAAGGCCAAGAAAGCGAAACTGAACTGATCACGGAACCGGTCGGTTGAATCCAACAAACCCCGCTTCACACATGGAGACGGGGTTTTTTATGGGCCGGGGTCAACAGGTCAGACAGAAATAGAGGGACAGAACCATCACCACTATCGAACATAGAAGCAGGAACAGAGACATGATCGCCCCCGCTCAAAACCAGGACTTGTATACTGGCTTCATTGGCCGCAAGGATTCGACGCTCATCCGAGTGGCATTGGCCAATATTTGAGCAAGCTCGAAGTTGGGTATCCGACCCATTTTGATCCAGTTGTAAATGGAGGCGTTGGAGACGCCCAGCATGTTAGAGGCACGGGTGGCACCCCCGACTCTATGAACGGCGGCACGCACTGCGTTGGTGTTGGTATGAATGGTCATGATTTTCTCCTGAAAGTTGAGGTTTTTTGGGGAATCGTTTTACCCCTCCATACCTTATTTTAGGCGATAGTTTGTTGAAAAAATGGGGCGTTATGGTCTTAACGCGCTGTTTCAATGAAATATTTTTTCTTGGTTTGGGTTTGACGATGGATGAATAAATTATTTCCCGGAAAACTTGTCACCGTCCAGAATGCTCGCTTTGGTCACCTGCTGGGAACCCACGTTTTTTCAGAAATTCGTGGGTTGCTAAAACCTGCGAAGCCCTATAAACAAAGGGCTGCCGGGCAGGAGCCACCCTCTATTATATGTAGTGAGAAGCAGAACCATTCAGAGTAGGCCCTGCTCCCACTCAGATTGGCCCCGCTTCACCGGCCAGTTTTTTCTCGCCAATTCAATAATCCCCACCTTCCTTGGTATAAGACCTGTGTAGTACCCCCCGTCTATTCACCCAGGAGCCTCAAATGAATTTTCTCAAACAACTTGTTTTTACAGTCATTCTTGCCATAGCCGGTTTCATCACCCGATATTACGGGGAAATGGCGTAGCCCCTCGCAGCCCCCTCACTGGGAAATCACTTAGCCCCCTTTTCGGGGCATCCACACAGCCCCCTTTTCGGGGCTTTTCTCATTTCAAAAAGGAAAATGATCATGGCTCATTCAGTCGAAAACATGGCCTTTGTCGGGGACACCCCGTGGCATGGGCTGGGCAAGCAACTTCCCGAAAATCAGCCCATTGAAGTCTGGCAACGTGAGGCAGGCATGGACTGGGAAATCAAGGAGTCCGAGGTTCTGTACAGGGCGGACGACAAGATCCTCCCCTACGCTGACAGCAAAGTTCTTCACCGTTCCGATACCGGCAAGGCTTTGTCCGTGGTCTCCAAACGGTACCAGGTTGTCCAGCCTGGGGAGGTCCTGGGTTTCTACCGTGACCTGGTCTCGGTGGGGGGCTTTGAGCTTGAAAGTGCGGGGGTACTCAAGGAAGGCAGGAAACTCTGGGCACTGGCCCAAACGGGTCAGGAAACCCTGCTCAAAGGCGGGGATCGGGTCAAGGCTTACCTGCTCCTGGCCACCAGTTGTGACAGCACCCTGGCCACCACGGCGCAATTCACCAGTGTCCGGGTGGTCTGCAATAACACGCTGCAAATGGCCGTGGGTGACAGCAAAGGTGCGGTCAAGGTCCCTCACTCCACCAGTTTTGACCCCAGGCAAGTCAAGCAAGCGTTGGGCCTGGGTATTTCAGCCTGGGACGAGTTCATGGGTTCCATGAAGCAACTGGCTGAGCGCAAGACCAACAAGTTTGAAGCCATGAATTTCCTGGTGGATGTCTTGGGAGATCCGACTCTGCCCCTGCAGGAACAGCCCAACCAGAAGGCTTTGCAGGCGGTCTATGCCCTTTACTCCGGGGAAGGCAAAGGCTCAACCCTGGCTTCGGCCTCGGGTACGGCCTGGGGTTTGGTCAATGCGGTCACCGACTACGTAGATCATTCCCGCAGAGCCAGAAGCGAGGACTATCGCCTGGATTCGGCGTGGTTTGGACAGGGGGCTCAGATCAAACAGAAGGCGTTTGAGAAGGCCTTGGCGATGGCGGCGTAGGCCATTACCACCCACGGAAAAACGTGCAGCACAGGCGTTTCTGGCACTAACCCACGTTCATGAGCTTGGCTTATGGCGTGGGTTTTTCACATCTGAGGAGCGAAAAATGAGCAAGGCAAACTCGGCAGTAAGGTTGGTTTCAACCAAGGCTCTGGGCAGGGAGGAATGGCTCTCGGTCAGGAAAAACGGTGTCGGGGGCAGTGACGCTGCGGTTGCGGTGGGCCTGTCCCCGTACAAAAGTCCCCTGGAACTGTGGCTGGAGAAAACGGGAAGGAAGCCAGCCGACGACCTGTCCGCCAACGACGCTGTGTACTGGGGGGTGGCACTGGAAGCCATCATTGCCAACGTCTATGCGGAAAAGACTGGGGCCAAGGTTCGGAGGCTCAACGCGGTGCTGCAACACCCCAAGCACCCATTCATGCTGGTAAACCTTGACCGTGTCGTGGCTCACCCCACGGACGGTAGTGGCTTGTTGGAGGTGAAAACAGCGGGGGCCAGAAGCGAGGGTTACTGGGAGGAAGGCGTCCCCGAAGTGTATCAGTGCCAGGTGCTGCACCAGTTGGCGGTGACGGGCAAGGCCTGGTGCGACGTGGCGGTTTTAATTGGAGGAAATGACTTCAGGGTCTTCCGTATCGACCGGGACGAGGACCAGATCAACGCCTTGATCCAGTTGGAGCAGCAGTTCTGGCAGCACGTCATTGACGATATACCTCCCAGTCCTGACGGAACGGAGAGCAGCGGCAGAGCCTTGGCCTGGATGTATCCAAGGGAACGTGGCGAGGTCTTGGATTATAGCGAGGATTCGGCAATGAATACTCTCTTTGCGGATTACCTGACCACCCGCCAGCAGAAAGACGAGACTGAGGCCAGGGAAGCCTTACTGAAACAGCAGTTGCAGGAAAAGTTGGGGGAGGCCAGCGGTGCGGTATTCCAGCAAGGAAAGGTGACCTGGAGGAAAGCCAAGGACTCAAGTACCCCGGACTTCAAACAGTTGGCTGAGGAACATCCCAGTCTGGTGGCGAAGTATGTCAGCACCAGGGTGGGCAGCAGGCGGTTTCTGGTTCAGGTTGGGAGGTAGAGGCACAGTCGCCCCGGCACAGCAGCCACGGTTGTTGTCTGGGGCGTTTTATTGGTCGTTTTGAAAGGAGAATTACCATGATCAAGGGCTTAGCGATCACCCCGCCAGTGCTGGGGCGAATCACCATCGGCAAGGTTGTCGAGAAAAACGGCAAGCGTTTGCCTGAGAAGGACGACGCTTTTACCATCACCACCCAAGTCCAGAACCGGGACGGCTGGCTGTTGCACCCACTCCACCAGAAGCTTTCTGAGACGGCCAACCACGGCAAGATCCGCTCTATTCCGGTGAAGTTGCTGTTCAATAGTAGCGACCTGAATCTCAGGGCCGAATACAGTCTGTTTGACCGGACCACGGGCAGACCTGTTTGTGTTGGAGACGGGGAAAGCGCCAAGCGAGTGACCAGAGAGGGGATTGTGGGGTGTGTCTGTCCCGGTCCAGAGGGTTGTGAATTTGGCGCAAAGGCGGGGTGCAAACCCTACGGCAGGTTAAACGTTCAAATCGAGGGACAGGACGAGGAACTGGCCAGTTTTATCTTCCGCACCACGGGGTTCAACTCTATCCGTACTCTGTCGGCACGCTTGCAGTATTTCCAGGCGGCAAGCCAAGGGAATAGCCGGTACCTGCCCCTGCAACTGAAGCTGAGAGCCAAGTCCACCACCCAGAGTCACCGGGCTCCGGTGTACTACGTGGACCTGTGCCTACGCGACGGGGTCAGTCTCAGCGAAGCCGTGACCCAGGCCATCAGCGAGGCTCAGAGCGTGGCTGAGGCTGGGGTGGACATCAAGGCTTTGGAACGGGTGGCCAAGCAGGGGCTGGGGAATGGGGCTTTCGAGGACAGCGAGGAGGAAGGCGTGGCCATTGCCGAGGAGTTCTTCCCGGAAACCGAGGTTGGGGCTGTGAACGAGGGGAACGAGGTGGTCAAGGTGACTGCGGTCAAGTCCAGGCTGACAGCCAGGCTTGGGGGAGGGTCTGCCAACCAGGAACGGGTGACGCAAGAAGAAGAGGTGGCGCGAGAAGAGGTGGCGGCATGATACTCAAAATCCTGGTCTGGTCGGTGGGGACGCCCATACTGATGGTCTTGGTTGGGGTGGCTTGGCTGCTGGTTCTGTGCTGGGTGATTCACCTTGCGGCAAGCAGTTTGTCTGGGTGAGAGGCTTGGGAGAGGAGCCCTGTTTTCGGACAGGGCTTTTTTCGCCAGGGGGTACGAGGGGAAAGGGTTGGACTGGGGCGGGCTGGGGGCCGGCAGTGAGGTGAGGGCGGGCACTGCTGGTAGTGTGGGCAGTGTGAGATGCGTGTGGGCAGAATTTTCCATCTCACACAGCCGCAAAGCCTTTGGTGGCGGGGGTTTCAGGCAAAACGTGTGAGATGTGTGAGATGAAATGAACAAGTCCCCCTAAGGGTAATACCAAGGTTTTTGGTTCATTCCTGGGCCAAGCAATAATCTTTCTTTTTTCCTGGAACGCGGTATGGAAATCATCTCACACATCTCACACGTTTTGGCTGTAAGGCCCGTGTTTATTGGCTTAGAGGCTGTGTGAGATGGAAAATTCTGCCCACACGCATCCCACACATCTCACACAGAACTCGCTACATGTCGAACTGGCGGGCATATCCCGAACCCTCTGCCGGAGAGTTGCCCAAGGGGATGCCCATACTGCCCAGAGACGGGTATCCACAGTGATAGGGAAGGTCGTCCGACAATATCCCTACGCACCAGTAATCTTTGCCTCCACTGCGGTGTTTTTCAATGCCCAGTTCAGCCAGGCGTTTGCCGAAGTTAACCTTGTTTCGCGCCATGTAGCCGTTTGATCGGCACCAGGCTGTATAGATCTCGTACAACTCTGAAGGGGATGTCCTGCCAGAGTTATCGGTACTGATGAGCAAGCACTCCTCAATGAACATTTTTTCGGTGTCGGACTCATGCCGGTACTGGTTCAGTGTGGCAACCGAAGACGGTGGGATCCCTAAGCGCCCCCTGTTACGGAGACTTTTGAGGCCGTTCAAGGCCCAAACCAGAATTCCTGGAAGTTCGGCATCGAGTTTGGCTTCCAAGGCATGATCCTGCTCTGTCTCGCTGAACTGCCGGTTGAACCCAAGAATGATCGCTCTGCGGAAGAATCCCTCGGACAGGTCCCGCAACCGTGGCAGATGATTCGTCGCGCCGATCAGCCTGACGTAGGGCCGAAAGGAAAACGATGGTTTGAACTTGCGCTCGGCTTCGATCTCATCCCCCGCCACGATGGACTTCAAGTAGCCATCGGATAGGGTCGCATTGGCGCTCATTTCTGCGGAAATGTTGATCAGTTTGTCCTCCAACTCAGCACGAACAAACTTGTCCCCTAGCCTTTCGATGTGGGCATTGCTGACATTGCTGCGTCCGACCAAGTGGGTCAACGTGGTCAGCAGCACCGATTTGCCGTTGCCCCCAGACCCAACCATCCAGACGAACTTATGCTGGCTGTTATCCGGTGTCAGGCAATACCCGAACCACTCCTGCACGAAAAGGATCTTCTGGGCCTTGTCGGCGTCGCAGACAAAGACATCATCCAGAAACTGGAGCCAGCGTGGGCACTGCGCCTCCGGATCCCATTGAACAGAGAGTTTGCAGCGTAGATGATGCTCTGGGCGATGATCGAGCAGTTCATAGGTGCTGGTATTGAGTGTGCCGTTATTCAGGCAGATCAGGTTAAGGTCTGGGGTCGAATCCTCGTATTTGCGTGCCTGGAACACTTTGACTAGCCCCAGGGTGCCGAACACTATTCCCGTATCCGCATTCTTGCCGAAATGTCTGGCGATGACCCCTGATACCTCTGCCATTTCATCCAGCGCCGACCATGCCCCATGTTCATACCCCAGAAAACTTCCATTAACGAACATGATGTTGCCTCCGAAATGGTCATGAACGATTGCGGCAACATCTTCTGGCATGCCGGTCGCTCTTGACGCGGTCCCAGACATCATTGGGGGCTTGTAGAGGTCTTCCGCAGGAACCAAAGCCAGCAACTCAGCCGTCCAACCTAGCGCCAGGGCATCGGCGGCATCAAAGCCTTGTGGGAGTGGATCGGTCAAGGGTTTGAGTTGGTCATCCTCGCAAAGCTCAGGCAGGTAAGCCAACGGTTTCATGACCGTCACGTTGGTCAGTTTGTCTTGCTTCAGCAGGGCCTCTCCGATTTCTCTGGCATACCGTTGGCCAGGTTTATCGTTATCGGGCCAGACAAGAATTTTCCGTCCCAACAGCGGTGATAGGTCTGCCTTGCCAACGGACTTGGCCCCGTGCATGGCTGTGGTAACCACGTAATCGGGGAACAGGTCCTTGGCGGCATCCGCAGATTTCTCTCCCTCAACCACTAGGACAGGATCATCGGGTCGTGCTGCGAGCTGATCCAGGTTATAGAGTGGGTGCGGGACAGGGAAGCCTTTTATCTTCCACTGCAGGGTGCCATTGGTTTCCCACAAGGTCAGGGGACGTATGGTTTTCCCCCCTCCAGGCGGGTCGAAGCGAAGGATGTGGCCAAGCGTGCCTCCTTCGGCATTTCTGTACGTGAACGTCTTCGACGGGCTTCCAAGCCCTTTTCCAAACCGTTGCGGTATAGGCGGCGCATTGGGGGGGATGGGAAGCAGCGGCGCTTCCTCATTGGGTGCCCTGGTGGCTTGCTGTGCTGGGGGTGCTGGGGGTGGGGCAGACCCGGAAAATTCCTGGATGATCAGATTGGCCGCTTCAACCTGGGACAGATCCCGAAGGTAAGCAACAAAACTCACGCAGTCACCTCCCTTGGCCTCTTCATCCGCGAAGTCTGCCCAGGTCCCGGTCTCGGAATTGATGCTGGCGGAGCCGAAGTCGTTATCGTCTCGTTTCGGGTTCAGGAACTGGATTTCCTTGCCCTGACACCGGGTTTTAAGGTCAAGCCAGTCCATGAAGTCATCCATGTTGCCCAGCGCCCGGTCATTGGCTGTGGAGAAAACGTCTGGCGGTTCCGGGTCGGCTCCCTTAAGGAATGTCTTGTTGCCGGTGCGATTCAATGGGTTCGGTTTTTGGGTCATAGGGGTACCTTCTCCTTGTTCTTTTTCACTCGAAGCAGGGTTAGCCTCGAATCGGTTTAAGTGGCGCAGAGGAAAGTCCCCTGCACGCGGTTCGGAGAGGTGGTTTGTCAATCTCTCTACATTGAGTTTAGCTCGGCGGTCTTGCCAAAATCGTCAAAGCCTGATCAAGGGGAATTTTTTCGAGTGGGGGGGGCTCGACCAAGAACCAGGCTGGTAGAATGCCCGGATGAGCCTCGACCATGACAGCAGTTACAAGTATCTTTTTTCTGCCCCGGAGATGGTGCGTGACCTGATCATGGGATTTGTGCCGGACGAGTGGCTGCACAGTCTGGATTACGCGACGCTGGAGAGGGTGGACGGCAGTTACATCACCGAGGATTTCAAATCAAGGGCAGATGACATCGTCTGGCGGATCAAGGTGGGTGGGGAGTGGGCTTATCTGTATCTGCTCATCGAGTTTCAGAGTACGGTGGACAAATACATGGCCCTGCGCATGATGGTGTATCAGGGGTTGCTCTATCAGGATCTGATCAAGCAGGGACTGGTATTGTCCGATGGACGCCTGCCGCCAGTCTTGCCCATTGTGTTGTACAACGGCAGCCAGCGTTGGACGGCGGTAAGGGATGTATTTGATCTGATTCCGCCGGTGCCGGGATTGGTGGAGCAGTTCAAGCCCAGGGCGAAATACCTGCTGGTGGACGAGAACGACTACCCCGACAGCGAACTGGCCCCGCTCAATAATCTGGTGGCGGCGGTGTTTCGGTTTGAGCATCCCGTCAGTTCGGAAAAGATCGAAGAATTGATTGCTCTGCTGGAGGTGTGGTTGGTGGACCAGTCTGGCCTGCGTAGGATGATTGCCCGCTGGCTCAGGGCCACGTTGATGCGGAAACCGGAGTACCGTATACTCTTACCAGAGGTGGACGATTTACAGGAACTGAGAATTATGCTATCTGAACGAATGAAAGAATGGGCGCATCAGTATAGGGCAGAAGGTGAGGCAATAGGTGAGGCAATAGGTGAGGCGAGGGGTGAGGTGAGAGGTGAGGCTTTGGCTTTGCAGAAGCAGTTGACCAGACGGTTTGGCGTCATACCGGCAGATGTTCTGGAGAAGATTTCGGCTGCCACGGTTGAGCAAATTGACGGGTGGCTGTATCAGATCCTTGATGCCAAGAGCCTGAACGACTTGTTCGGCCCGACCACGCACTAACCCCAAGAACCGACCATCCCGGACCTTTGTCCAGGATGGTTGAGCCAAGTCACACCCGCACCAACGCCACCTGCTCGACGGTCTTTGGCATGGCCAGTGTCAGAGGCACTGCCTTGGATACTTCATTGGCGGCATCGAGGAGCGTGTCCTGGCTCAGGTGAGCATACCGCTGAGTTGTCTTGACTTGGGTATGCCCCAGGATTTTCTGCACCTCATATAGTGACCGACCGGCATTGACCAGAAACGAGGCAAACGAGTGCCTCAGATCGTGGATACGAACCTCGGACAGTTCAGCCCTTTTCCTTGCCGTGTTCCAAGCCGTGAAGATCGATACGAATGGTTTTCGTGTCTTGGGGTTGGCGAATACCCAGGGGCAATCATCGTGGGGTATCGAATCCAGCAACTGCAGAACCCCATCCGATAGTGGGACATGACGGGGTCTACCTGTTTTCGTCACCGGTATCCGCCATTGCTTCCGTACCACATCGAAGTCCTCCCACTTTGCATCCAGCACCTCGCGTTTTCTGGCACCGGTCAGGATCAGCATTGGTACGATGTATTTGAGCATAGGGTTTTCACTCTGACATACCGTTCCGTATAGTTTCTGGGCTTCTAACTCGGTCAGGAAGCGTTCTTTCTTGTTGAGGTCCTCGAACAAGGCCACGTCCTTGGTGGGATTGGCCTTGAAGCCGGGGATTTCCCAGCGCAATGCCAGATTCAAGGCGTAGCGCAACATGATCAGGCAGCGATTGCAGGTGCCCAGGGCATAATCCTTGGTCCGCATTCCATGATGGAACTGGATGACATCGTGTTTGGTGATTTCGTCCAGGTACTTTTTGCCGAAAGCGGGCAGCAGGTGGTTTCGCAGATAGGAGTCGTCTGCCTGCCAAGAACGCTTATATCCCTTCACATAGGGCATATACCGTTGCTCCATGAAGTCAGTGAAGGTGGGAACTTGGCGGAGAGTGGTCTTCTCAGTGGCGGGGTCGATCCCTAGGGCGATTTGGCCGCGTAGTTTTGACGCAACTTTCTTTGCCTGATCAAAACTAATGGATTTTGCGTCACCAATGCGGTATTGTCTCTGATGTCCGCGAGTGTCTCGATAGCGTAAGTAGTATGTCTTCCCTCCCGAAGAGCGTACTTCAAGGCTTAGACCGGGAATTGCGGTATCGAATAACTCAATCCGTAGTTTGTTGTCAGGACAGTTGGCCAATCGAACGACTGAAGCATTTAAGCGTGCTTATCCGGTTGTCACAGACAGCCACTACCTGTAGTGTAGCCGGAGGTGTGAACTTGGGGCGAACATGGTCAT